>DNAE01000033.1:9791-11249 GCA_003543635.1 Clostridiales bacterium
CGCATGAGATTCCTGGAGAAGGAGATCGAGAGGCTCGAGAACGAGCAGAAGATCCTTGAGGAGAAGTTCGTTCAGGGAGCCGGAGCGGAAGAGTATAATGAGTACGCGAGGAACGCCGAGCAGATTGAGAAGATGTACGAAGAGTATTCGGAGTGTGAAGTATGAGTGAAGAGCAGATGACCGTCGAGTTTACTCCCAAGACCATGAAGATCGAGACATTTATAGTCCTGTCGGTCTGGGTGATACTGGGGGTCATCTTCTTTGCCTGTAACCTGATACATTGGGGGTGCATATTTGCCACCCTCTTCATCGTATCCGTCACTTGGAACATCCTCACTTTAAAAAGACCCCTTAAGATCTGCGACATGACCGAAGCGGAGCAGGGGATAGTCAAGGTGAACGACGATATCTACGACCTTAACAAAGACGACTATTTCTTCGTTCCCGATACGGGCCTCATCTTTGCCCTTCCCGTGTTCGGAAGATGTCTTAATGTCCTCGATAAGAACAGGAAGGTGATAGCAAGATACGGCATCGGTCCCGGTCTTTTCCGTGAAAGCAGGATCCTTCGTGCCAAGCTCTTCCTCTGCCTCGAGTATCTCACGAGGAAAAGGGAGAACAGGGAGGCGATGGAGCAGGTCGAGAACGAGAAGATCGACAACTTCGGAAAGCTCGTGGTGGAGTTCTCCGGAAAGGCGATCAGGGAGCATTTCTACAGGACCGGCATGATCCCCCTGGCCTTTGGCCTTGCGGGGATACTCTTATCAAAGATCCCCGCTCCGGGATATGAGCGGATGACGGATATCCTCTTCATGCTCTCCGTGGTGTTGGGAATACTCGGTCTTCTTCTGGCGTGTCTGTTCCTCGACGCTTATACAAAGCTTGCCAGAAGGATCGAGATCCGGGAGGATATCATAACCGTTAACGGGACCGAATTTGAAAGACGGAACATAAGAGCCCTTTATGTCACGGGTACGAACGAAGCTCTTTTGAGCGGAGAATCGAATACGTATTTCATCATCAAGACCACCCGGGGAATGCACAGATTCTTTATCGGACAGGCGGGAAATAAGGATTGCTACGAGGCAAGGAAGAAACTCATCAATTCCCTGAGCTCTTACTACGGCAAGGGAAGAAGCGAAGATTCGTAAAGTTTTTTTCTCAATAAGACAATTGAGCAAGGCGCGGAACCTATTGTAAAATAGCCCTATAACGATATAAGGCGGATTTTCTTATGGGAATGACTGTGACGCAGAAGATCCTCGCTTCCCATGCGGGACTTCAAACGTGTAAGGCCGGAGATCTGATCGAGGCAAAGCTTGACAGGGTGCTCGGGAACGACGTTACCACGCCCCCCGCCATCAAGGTCTTTCAGGACATGGGAGCGGAAAAGGTCTTCGACAGGGACAGGGTATGTCTCGTACCCGACCATTTCACACCGAACAAGGATATAAAGGC
>DNAE01000033.1:11379-14510 GCA_003543635.1 Clostridiales bacterium
GGAGATGGGTATCGAGCACGTTATCCTGCCGGATAACGGACTTGTTTTCCCCGGGGACCTTCTGATAGGCGCCGACTCCCACACCTGTACCTATGGCGCTCTGGGAGCTTTTTCCACAGGAGTCGGTTCCACGGATCTTGCCTGCGCCATGGCAAGCGGAGTCACCTGGTTCAAGGTGCCCGAGGCCGTCAAGGTCATCCTTAAGGGAACTCCCGCACCCCTGATAACGGGTAAGGATATCATCCTTCATCTGATCGGCATGATCGGGGTGGACGGTGCCCTTTATAAGTCCCTTGAATTCGAAGGGGAGGGCGTTTCAAGTCTGTCCATGGCCTCCAGGCTCACCATATGCAACATGGCCATAGAGTGCGGTGCCAAGAACGGTATCTTCCCGGTGGACGATATCACCCTGGAATACCTGAAGGAAAGAAATCCCGAGAGGTTCAACAGCAAGGACTACGAGATATTCGAAGCGGATAGGGATGCGGAATACGCTACTACGGTGACCATAGATCTGTCGGAGGTGCCCTTCACGGTGGCGCTGCCGCACCTTCCTTCAAATACAAGGGATGCCCGTGAAGTGGACTTGAAGATCGATCAGGTCCTCATCGGTTCCTGCACCAACGGAAGATACGAAGACATCGCCCTGGCGGCGGAACTCTTCAAGGGCAGGCACGTTAAGGAGGGGCTCAGATGCATCGTCATCCCGGGTTCCCAGAAGGTATATAGGAGAGCTCTGGATGAGGGGCTCCTGGCAATTTTCGATGACGCGGGATGCGTTATCTCAACACCCACCTGCGGTCCCTGCCTCGGAGGGCATATGGGAGTTCTTGCCAAGGGTGAGAGATGTGTTTCCACCACCAACAGAAATTTCGTGGGAAGGATGGGACACGTGGAGTCGGAGGTCATCTTGAGCGGTATCCCCGTGGCGGTGGCATCCGCGGTCCTGGGAAGGGTCGCGACTCCCGATCAGATGCCGGAGGTGAACGGATGAAAAAGGAAGGCAGAGTCTTTAAGTATAACGACAACGTGGATACGGATGTGATCATTCCCGCAAGACACCTGACGACGGCGGACCCCATGCAGCTTAAACTTCACTGCATGGAGGATATCGATCCGGAGTTCGTAAACAAGGTCAGGGAGGGGGATATAATCGTCGCCGGAAAGAACTTCGGCTGCGGTTCCTCCAGGGAGCATGCACCCATTGCCATCAAGGCCAGCGGGATCGCCCTGGTCATCGCCCACGATTTTGCCAGGATCTTCTACCGCAACAGCATCAATGTGGGACTTCCCATAATGGAGTGCCCGGAGGCTTCCGAGAAGATCTCGGACGGAGATATCATCGAGGCGGATTTTGACACGGGTCTCATCGTCAATAAGACCCGCAATGAGACATATCAGGCGAAGCCCTTTCCGGAATTCATAAAGAAGATAATCGATTGCGGCGGACTTGTGGAATACACGGCACGCCGCAAGGATAAGAGGTGACACATGGCAACTTATAAGATAGCCGTGATCCCCGGTGACGGGATCGGTCCCGAGGTTACGGATTCGGCGGTAAAGGTCCTTAACAAGACCGCCGACAAATACGGTTTCAAACTCGAATTCACATACTGCCTTGCCGGGGGATGCTCCATAGATAAGTACGGTATCCCCTTAACGGACGAGACCCTTGATGTGTGCAGATCCTCGGATGCCGTTCTCCTGGGCGCCGTGGGAGGCCCGAAGTGGGATAAGGTTGGAGCTGACATAAGACCCGAAAGAGCCCTTCTCGGTCTGCGCTCCGGTTTGGGCCTTTACTCCAACCTGAGGCCTGCACTCCTGTTTAAGGAGCTCTCTTCCGCATCTCCCCTTAAGGATGTTGACGAGATAGATCTTCTCATCGTAAGGGAACTTACGGGAGGCATCTACTTCGGGGAGCACGGACGTTATGATTCCGAAGATAAAGGGCAGGTCGCCTTCGACACGGAAAGCTATTCCGTCGCCGAGATCGAGAGGATAGTAAGGGAGGGCTTCAGATATGCCTCGGGCAGAAGGAAGAAGCTCACATTGGTGGATAAGGCCAATGTCCTGGAGTCCAGCCGGCTCTGGAGGGAGGTCGCCGAGAAGGTGGCTCCCGATTATCCCGATGTTGCCCTCGATTATCTCTATGTGGATAACTGCTCCATGCAGCTCATCAACCGTCCGGGAAGCTTCGATGTCATCGTGACCTCCAATATGTTCGGGGATATCCTCTCCGACGAGGCGGGAATGATAACGGGATCCATCGGCCTGTTGCCTTCGGCATCCCTTGGGGTTCCGGGCACTCCCGGTATGTATGAGCCTGTCCACGGATCAGCTCCGGATATCGCGGGGACGGGTAAGGCCAATCCCCTTGCCACGATCCTTTCCTGTGCCATGATGCTCCGCTGGTCGCTGGGGGAGACCATCGCCGCCGACAATATCGAGAGGGCGGTGAAGAAGACCCTTTCCGACGGATTCAGGACTGCGGATATCGCTCCCAAGGATAAGAGCATCGATCCCGTGGATACCCATACCATGACCAGGGCCGTTCTCGATCGTATCTGAGTAACAAATATTTGTTGCAATACAAGAATTTATGATATTATTCAAATATACTCAAATTGACGGAGGGATAGGTCATGAGGATAATATCAGCTATTCTTTATATCGGATCATGTATCATCGGGCTTGCAGGGGCATTTTTCCCTTTCTACACATTGATTGCTGGTAATCAGGTCACGAGCGTTGCCATCTACGCCGATGTTTGGGGCAAGGCATTCCTCGTTGCCGCTGCCATCGGTCTTATCTGTACCCTTATCGGCATCCATCAGATAAGCTTCGGAGCTTCCATCGTGGCCCTGGGAACATTCATCGCCAAGTACGTGACCATTGTCGTGGCGGCGGATAACAACAGCTATGTTAACGGTCAGCTCAATTCGACCTTCAGTTCCTATAACGGTCTCATTGACGACATGGAAAAGTTCGGATCATTCTCGGTGAGCATGGGTTACTCCTATTACTGCATGATGATCTCCGTCATCGGAATGGTGATCTTCGGACTCCTCTTCTTCATGGCAGGCAAGAGCAGGACTCCCTTCGAATAATCATCAAAACATGAAACATAAATA
>DNAE01000142.1 GCA_003543635.1 Clostridiales bacterium
GAAGGATCTTTCCTCTCTCGGAAATGAACTTCCTCAAACGTGTTGCGTCCATGAAATCGATGATCTCGACCTTCTCTGCACAGAAAGCACAAGACTTCCTGCGTGAACGTCTCTGTCTCATATTGCCGGAAAACTCTCTGCCGGCCTTGGGTGCTCTGTTCTCAGCCATAATTAATCTCCTTAACTGAAAAAATCAAAACTCGAAAGGAAGATCAAGGGGATCACCGGAATCCACGTCAGAGTCATCGTTCATATCGGGAGCGATGGACGTTCTGGGAGCTGTGGGAGCCGTAGCTGCCACGGAACCCTCGGCAGGCCTGGGAGCCGATGCCTGGGGTGCCTCATACTGTCTCTGACTGTTTCCGTTTCCGGAAGACTCGACAAACTCCGCCTCGTCTACGACGACCTCGGTGACATATCTCTTCTGACCGCTGTTATCCTCGAAGTTCCTCGTCTGTATGGAACCCACGAGTCCGATCCTGGAACCCTTATGGAAATAGGATCCGATAAAGGATGCGGTCTGTCTCCATGCCACGCAATTGATGAAATCTGCCTGTCTCTGTCCGTTTCCGTCCTTAAACTTGCGATCCACTGCTATGGTGAAATTGCAGAAAGGGACGTTACTTGATGTGTTCTTGACCTCGGGATCCTTAGTCAATCTTCCTACCAACATTACCTTGTTCATGTTCTTCCTCCGTCAAATGCGGCGATTACTCGCTGACACGAACGTTGAGAAAACGAAGAACGCCGTCGGTGATCTTGAGCACACGCTCGATCTCCTTCGGGAACTCACTCTCGGCAGTGTAAAGGATCTTGAGATAAAGTCCTTCCTTCTGGTCCTGGATCTCATAAGCAAGATGCTTTGTTCCAAGGTTGTCGAGTGCATCGATTGTTGCGCCGGACTCTACCTTGCTCTTGATCTGATCGATGAGAGAATTCAAAGCTTCTTCGCCGATGGCAGGATTAAGGACAGTTACCAACTGATACTTGTTTGCCATATGGTTCACCTCCTCTTGGACAATCGGCCCGATAACGGGTACCGGGCAAGGATCAAAATTCTTACCGTAAATAAATACAGCAAAGGAGAGGATACCACAGCAAAAGCCTTTAAGTCAAGTTGTTCTCTACCTAATTCTCAGTGTTCGCGTCTTGTCAAAATTCTTACTTCTTCATTTTACAACCGCGCCACTCATTTTGCAAGAACAAATGTTCAAATCCTCTCGGCTCCCAGGTCCTTGATGATGTAAGGGAAAAGTATCTCAAGCCAGGCTTTAAGGGCCTTGGCCGTATGGATATACGTCTCCATGTTCTCCCCTGCGGGATCGGGAATGGATACGGATACCACCCTTCCCTTCTCGTCTTTGATGACAAGTCCCTTGGAGACTGCATAAGAAGATATGGAATACACCTTATCCCGCATCTCCGGGAAGGAATCGATGATCTCAAAGGCCTGCTCGTCGTGCATGGTTATTATCAGGTCATGTCCGTCGTAAACGGAGGGGCATGCTCTGGTACTGCTCATGTGGGTGATGTCGACGCCGAACTCGTCCCTCATGCAATCGCACATAAACTTGTCGGGAAGGTCCCCGTCAAGGGCTGTGAGTCCCGCGGAGGCCGCATAGAGCTCAGCACCGATCTTCGTGTTGCCCTCCGCGCAGTAGGGGGATTCATTCCTCAGCATATCAGTGAAGAACCTCTCGCAGGCAATGCTCCTGGCAGTGTTATTGTCTCCCACGAAGAGCACGGAAGCCGTGAACACATCATCGAAGAGCTCAAGGGGTATGTCGTGCCTTTTCATCTTCATGGACGAGGGTACGTCACCGCTCTTGCCCGCTGCCTTACCGAGTCTGTTCATATAGGCCTGACCGAGACCCTCTTCCGCGAATCCCGCGGCAAGTATCAGGTCGGGCTTCTGGATATCCAGATGGCGCAGTCCGTCGAACAGGCAATGGGAGGCCCCTTCGATATCGTAGGATCTTCCGTAGGAATAAAAGATCACGTGACTTGCGAGGATATCGTCCTTGGCTCTCTCCATCAGTTCCTTCGTCTCATCCCCGGCGAAGATCCCGATCCTTGCGGCGGGATTCTCCTTCAGATATTCCTGGCATCTGATCAAATAGGGTGATGCGATATCAAAGAGCTTCTTCTTAAGATCGTCGTCCAGCGTCTTGAAGTCCTCGTCTCCCTTGAGGAGCACCCGATCCGGGTCCTCCGTGTCGGGAAGCTTTATTATCTCCACCGGAGCTTCCGGGGCATAGTGTCTGTATTTCATTCCCGGGGCCCGGGGAGTCTGCCCCTCCTTGAGCTTCTCGGAGTAGCTCTTCATATTGACGGCCTCGTCGATCATTCGGGAGGTCACGGCGCCGGGTCTTAAGATGACGGGAACATCCCCGGTGGCGTCCACCACGGTGGATTCCAGTCCCACTTCGCAATCACCGCCGTCTATTATCCCGTAGATCCTTCCGTCCATATCGTTGATCACATGGGCGGCGGAGGTGGGGGATGGACTTCCCGAGAGATTGGCCGAAGGTGCTGCCACCGGACAGTCACAGAGGGAGAGGAATTCCCTGCAGACCCCGTGACTCGGCATCCTTATGCCCACGGTATCTAGTCCCGCGGTGACGCTATCGGGTATCTCCTCTCTCTTTTTGACGATAACGGTGATGGGGCCCGGCATAAAGGCATCCATGAGCTTTTCCGCCAGGGGCGTTACTTCCCG
>DNAE01000063.1 GCA_003543635.1 Clostridiales bacterium
TGGAAGAGGATGGAAGAGCACCAGCGGGCATGAGCGTTACGGTCTCTTTTTGCGTGCCTCCGCATTCTGGGCCGCCAGAGTCTTTATAAACACCACCGTATAAGCGATGATCGCCACGGCCACTAGGACTATGACCGCATCTATAAAGAGTCCCGGAAAACCTAACCTGTAACTCAGTAACGTTCCGATAAACAACAAGATCAGGGGGACCACCAGCTTAAGCACAGAGACGGGCCTGTTGCAATTACCCCTGAGATCATATCCGCTGGAGACCATATTGTAGATCTTCCCCTTATATCTGCATCCGGAAAGCCATACCGGTATCAGGGCATATCTGAACTTGATATTGGAGTACTCCACGGAGAATCTCATATCCTTATACAGATCTGCCCCTTCGTGTTTCATTGCGGCGTCCATGGCAAGCTTCCTGAACTTCCCTCTCATCACGTTATTCCAGGCCTCGTCCACTCCCACGGTATATATCTCCGCCGCCATTCCGGACAGGATATCGGGGCTGTATTCCATGAGGTCCTCGGTCTTAAAAGCCGCCACCTTGTTGAGCATGGCATCAGAGGAGAACTTCCTGCTTCCGCATATACTCTGATCGGATATATGAGTCTCGGCGATGCCGTTCTTTATCTTCCAGGATACCTTCCTGTCGTCCCCCGTTCCGATCTCATATCCGAACCGCGCACTATAGGTGATCACTGCATCAGCGGAGAAGGTCCAGAAGGGCACATAAAGGGGCGTGGGATTTCCCAGAACCTTCCCCTTACGGAACTTCTCGGGAGCCCAGAAGGCAAACCTGTTCCAGCGGTAGAAGCGCTTGATCACATCATCCTTAGGTATGGAGAAGGGTATGATGGCATTGGGTGCGATACCGCAATCGGCATCCTCCGCCGAGAGGACGACGGAAGATCCGCAGAAGGGACACATTCCGGAGAGCTGATCGTTGGCATAGATCATGCGCGCTCCGCAACTGTTGCATTCAACGATCCTGCTTGAGACACCCCAGTCTTTTCCCGCGGCCCTCACGGCATCTGTAAGATCGGTCTCCCCGACGATAACGCCCTCTTCCGGTCTGCGAAGTTTCCTTACGGCTCCGCAGGAATCGCAGACAAGACCGTAGCTTTCTATGTCATACCTCATGGTACCGCCGCAGTTATTACAGTTCATGATCCGTCCTCCCTTTATTTCTTTGCTTTTTGCACGGCTAACAGAGTTATCCCCTTATCGGCGTCCTTGGGACTATAGAGCACGTGAAGTGTTATGCCCCCGTATTTTCCTTTGCACTCCGCAAGCATCCTCTCCAATTCCTCCTCACAGCCCTCTTCGTAGTCTCCGTAGGATGAGAGAACGACCTCGAGGACATGTTCCCGGGAGGACTTATCCTTATATCTTACCTTGCCGAAAACAAAGGGCGAGGGATCATCCCCGGAAAGAACCACCTCCTCCACGGTCCCCTCGGCAACATCCCAGGTAAACACCCTGATAAACCAGGAGATAGAGATAAGGATGATCGCCACAAGCGGAACGGAAACGATAACGGCAACGGCGGTATACTGTCTTCGCAGGAATTGCGGCACGAGAAGGGCCAGAGCCCAGACCGCCGCAACAGACAAAAAAGAGACCAAAAGAAGAGCGGCATCCTTTTTCAGGTCCCTCTTCAAAAGGTCTCTTCTGAATTCTTTCTCGTCAGTGATCAAAACAAGATCCCCATTCCGTTATAAATCCTCTTTGATTATAACACGTAAAGGGATCTTATTCCGTCTTCAGCATCTCCTTTAAGGTACGCCAGCCGAGCATGGCGCATTTGACCCTTGCGGGCATATGGGAAACGTCTTTAAGGTACATGGATTCGGAAAGCTCCTCAAGTTCCTTTTCATCCGTTATCCTGCCGTCTATCATCCCGGTGAAGATATCGGCCTTCCTGAGGGCTTCCTCCGTCGTATCACCCTCGATACAATCCAGCATCATGTCAACGGAAGCCTGGGATATGGCACATCCGCATCCCGAGTAGGAGCCCTCCGTTATCACGTTATCCCGGATCTTCAGCATGAGGCTTATGTCATCTCCGCAGCTGGGATTTACTCCCCGGAGAGAAAGATCCGGATCTTTCATATCGAACTTATGCCCGGGATTGATATTGTGGTCATTTACGATCTCCCGGTAAAGGTCTTTAAGGTCCATCAGTATCCCATCACCTTTCTCACCCTGGAAAGGCTGTCCACGAAGGTCTCCGCCTCTCCTATGGTGTTATATGCATATACCGAGGCGCGCACACAGGAACCGATACCCATGTACTGCATCAGGGGCTGGGCACAGTGGTGACCCGCTCTAACACAGATGCCGTCCTCGTTTAGTATCGATGCCACATCATGGGGATGGCAATCCTTCAAGTTGAAGGAGATTATCCCGTGATGTTCACAAGGATCGGAGGGCCCGTAGATCGTTACACCGGGGATCCTCCCCATCTCCTCCATGAGGTAGGAAGTAATGAGATCCTCCTGCACTCTTATGAAGTCGAATCCCATATCCGAGATGAAATCGCAGGCCTTCGCGAGGCCCACTGCTCCCCCGGCATTTACGGTTCCCGCTTCAAACTTATGGGGAACCTCCGCGAAGGTGGCATCCTCCCTTGTGACATATTCGATCATCTCCCCTCCGAGAAGGAAGGGTTCTGCCCTTTCCAGGATCGCCCTTTTCCCGTAAAGAACTCCTATACCCATGGGAGCCAGCATCTTATGCCCCGAAAAAGCATAGAGATCACAGTCCAGGTCACTCACATCCACCTTCGTGTGGGCCACGGCCTGGGCCCCGTCCACAACGGTTACCGCCCCGACTTCCTTTGCCCGTCCGATCAATTCCTTTACGGGATTCTCTACACCCCAGACATTGCTCACCTGGGCAAATGCGACAACGGCGGTCTTCCCGGTGATCTTATTCCGTATCTCTTCCGGCGGGATCCTTCCCTCCCCGTCCGGCTCAAGAAAGACCAGCTCAGCTCCTGTCCTTTTTGCAAGCCTTTGCCAGGGCAGGAGATTGCTGTGATGCTCGGATACGGTGATCACTATGCTATCCCCCTCCTTGACTTCCATCATGGAGGCGGCGATATTCAAAGACTCCGTTGCATTTCTTGTAAATACGATCCCGGAGGGATCCTTAGAGCCGATGAAGGAGGATACCCGGCCCCGGGCGTTCTCGTACATTGAAGTCGCCTCCGCCGCGAGGTCGTAAAGTCCCCTTAAGGGATTGGCATTGGATTTGACGTAGAAGTCGGAAACGGCCCTTAAGACCACATCCGGCCTTTGCGTCGTTGCCGAATTATCAAAATAGACCGGCGCATCATCGCGCCTGAAGAGTTCAAATCCTTCCCTCAGTTCAGATACCGTCATGCAAGCACTCCGTCGATCAATCTGTTCACCTCGTCCCGCAGTTCCCCCTCGGGGATATTCGAGACGGTGGCGTTAAACTTGGATCTTATGAGGAGCTTCGTCGCCTCCTCTTCATTAAATCCCCTGGTCGCCAGGTAATAAATGATCTCGTCGGAGATCTTGCCCACGCTGGCTCCGTGGTTACCCTCAACATCCTCTTCTCCGCAGAGGATAATGGGCAGGGACTGGTTTCTCACGTCCTCGGAAAGAAGGACGACATCTTCGTTCTCGGAACCCTTGGCACCCTTACAGCCGCTCTTGAAATCCAGGGTACCCCTGAAGATCTTGGAAGCCGAATCCAGGAGGACTCCGTCGTATCTCATATCGCTCACCGTATCCGGGGCGATATGTTCCGCGATCATATTTATATCGAGCCTTTGCTCCCTGTTTAGAAGATAGTCTCCGTGGGCCGCGTATTCGGCACTCTTCCCCTCCAGGAAGACACGGGAGGCGATATAGGACTTGATCGCACCGAGATCTATCCTCACGACCTCCAGGGAAGCATCGGCATAAAGCCTTGCCCTCAGATCGTCGATATATAGGGATCTCTTATCCAGGATCTGTATCCTGACAAGTTTCAGCCTGGCACCCTTCTCGAGTATATAAGTCGTGCTGTTAAAGGCCGCCTCGGAGGATCCTTCCGTGACCTCGATCAATTCCACTTCCTTTCCCGCAGGCACCGTGATCGCCCTCTTGACCGCCGCGGCACCGGAGAAATTCAGTGTCACCTTGGAATCATCTGTCAATGTCATGGCTTTAACGCAGGGGTCCGTATACCTGATCAGGTCTTCGCCTGACGCGCCCTCCGGGAGCTCGTCGTAGTATATGCCGTTCTCCTGAAGGCCCTCCCCCGATATCTTCTCTTCCACGTTTTCTCCTTTTAAGGAGGATACGTTTAAGGATATCCGATCGCCGTTCATGTTGAGCTTCGCAAAGGTCAACGCCGGCGATGTGTTTATGTTAACTGTTTCTGTCATATATTCTCCTAAGCTTTATGTCCGCTCATCTCTATCTTGATGAGGTTATTCATCTCCACCGCATATTCCATGGGAAGTTCCTTTGATACCGAATCCGCGAATCCGCTGACTATCAGCGCCTTGGCGTCCTCCTCCGACATTCCTCTGCTCATGAGGTAGAAGACCGCTTCATCGCTGATACGTCCGATCTTGGCCTCATGGCCCACGTCCGCGTCATACGCCTTGATATCCATGGCAGGCACCGTGTCAGCCCTGGATTCGGAGTCCAGCATCAGGGAATCACAGGAGACGGAACACTTGGAGTTCCTCGCCTCTTTCTCGATCACCACGGAGCTTCTGAACATACCGATACCGCCGCTCTTGGAAATGGACTTCGCCGTTATTACCGAGGATGTGTTGCTGCCCACATGGACGACCTTACATCCCGTATCCAGATTCTGCCCCTCACCGGAGAATGTGATACCCGTATATGTCATCTTGGAATCCCTTCCCTTGAGGATCGTCATGGGATAGAGGTAAGATACATGGGAACCGAAGGATCCCGAGACCCATTCCATCTTTCCGCCTTCCTCGATGAGTGCCCTCTTGGTATTCAGATTGAACATGTTTTTCGACCAGTTCTCGATGGTGGAATAGCGCAGCCTTGCGTTCTTTCCCACAAAGAGCTCCACGCATCCCGCATGCAGGTTCGCCACATTATACTTGGGCGCGGAACAGCCCTCGATGAAGTGCACGTCGGCACCCTCATCCACGATTATCATGGTGTGTTCGAACTGACCTGCCCCGGAGGCATTAAGTCTGAAATAGGACTGGAGGGGAACCTCCACCTTAACCCCCTTGGGAACATAAACGAAGGATCCGCCGGACCACACCGCCCCGTGGAGCGCCGCATACTTATGGTCCCGGGGCGTGATGAGCTTCATAAAGTGCTCCCTTACCACGTCCTCGTAACCGGTCTTCATGGCAGTCTCTATATCGGTGTATACCACACCCGTCTTCGCCACTTCCTCTTTAAGGTTATGGTAGACGATCTCCGAGTCGTACTGGGCTCCGACTCCCGCAAGGGAGAGCCTTTCCGCCTGGGGGATACCCAGTTTCTCGAAGGTCTCCTTAATATCCTCGGGAACATCTTCCCAGTTGTTCTTCATATCGGATTTATGCCTTACATAGGAAGCGATCTTATTCATATCCAGCTCCTCTATGGAGGGTCCCCAGCAGGGCATATCCATACTGTTGTAGATATCGAGGCATTTAAGTCTCAGATCCCTCATCCATTCGGGATCCCCCTTCTCCTCGGATATCCTCTTAACTATCTCTTCGGTAAAACCGTCCTCTTCCCTGATATATTCCTCGGAGGATTCGGCATACCTGAAATCATATCTTGAGTGATCAACGTCCTTGATCAAAGTCTTATCGTCAGCCATCTGTATATCTCTCGAATCCGTCCTTATTTATCTTATACGTCAGGTCACCGTCCCCGGACTCCACTATCCTTCCCTTGACCAGGATATGGGTCCTGTCCACGTCAAGGGCTTCCAGGATCGCTGCGTTGTGGGTGATTATGATAAGCGTTCCGCCGTACTTCTCCTTGTAGGCCTTAATGCCCTGGGAGACAGTCCTCACGGCATCCACATCAAGCCCCGAATCCGTCTCATCCAA
>DNAE01000167.1 GCA_003543635.1 Clostridiales bacterium
GGTCCCGGCGCCGTTTTCTGGATGTGGCTGGCAGCATTCTTCGGAATGATGACCAACTATTCCGAGAACATCCTCGGTATCTACTACAGAAGAAAGAATCATGCGGGGGAGTGGTCCGGAGGAGCCATGTACTACCTCCAGGACGGCCTTGGAGGCTACCGCGGCATGAAGACCGTAGGTAAGGTCCTCGCCGTTATCTTCGCCGTCTGTGCTGCCCTCGCTTCCTTCGGTATCGGAAACATGGGTCAGGTGAATAAGATCGTTATCAACCTGACATCCGCATTTGATATCAAGGCGCTGTCATCCCAGGTACTCTATACATCCGCAGGAACGGACGTTACGCTCTACATGCTCATCGTGGGCGTTATCCTCATGGTCCTTGTGGGATTCGTTGTCCTGGGCGGACTTCAGAGGATCGCTGCCGTCGCAGAGAAGATCGTTCCCTTTATGGTCATTTTCTTCGTCCTCGGTTCCATTATAATCATCATCGCCAACTTCAGGGGCATCGGTCCCGCCTTCAAGGCTATCTTCACCATGGCATTCACAAAGCAGGCTGCCTGGGGTGGTGCCACGGGTGTTGCGTTTAAGACTATCATCACCCAGGGCTGTAAGAGGGGTGTCTTCTCCAACGAGGCAGGTCTCGGTTCCTCCGTTATGGTACACAGTAACTCCAACGTAAAGGAGCCCGTTAAGCAGGGACTCTGGGGCATCTTCGAGGTGTTTGCGGATACCATCATCGTCTGCTCCATGACTGCTCTTACGATACTCACATCGGGAGTCATCGATCTCACCACCGGTGCCACCGATACGGCTTCCGATGCCACCCTCGTGGCCGAGGCTTTCAACACCATCTTCAAGGTCGGAAACTTCGAGTTCGGACGTATCTTTGTTGCCCTTGCGATCCTTGTATTTGCATTCACGACTATCCTCGGATGGTCCCACTACGGTTCCAAGGCAGTCGAGTATCTCGCAGGCTCCAAGGCCCCCGTGGTCACAAGGATCTATAAGTTCCTGTTCGTTATCATGATTCTTTCCGGTGCCCTTATGACATCCTCCATCGCCTGGGATATCTCCGATACCTTCAACGGCCTCATGATGATCCCCAACCTTATCGGTGTCATCGCCATGAGCCCCGTGGTAATGAAGCTCACTTCCAACTACGTGGCAAGAAGGATCAAGGGCGAGAAGGTGGAGCCCATGCTCTCCTACGATCCTGAGATCCAGGCGGAGAACGCCAAGGTGATCGCCGAAACCGGCGAGGATTGATAAGTCAGAAATGTTAAGTAATCATTATACCCGGCGGGAAACTGCCGGGTATTCTTTATGCGTTTGTTAACGGAGGATTAACTGTCAGTTAATTCGATACCGGTTCCGTTGACACCCGTCAGTATTAAGCATAATATGGCTGGCGAGTAAGGATTGTGAGGTATAGAAATATGACACTTGGTTTTTCATACATAGGACTTCTCTGGCTTATTATGCTGTTCGTTCCCAATATCCTGTGGACAAGGAATAAGCCATCTGATTACGACAAATATGAGAAGAAGGAGAATCGTATCCTTCTCGCATTCGAGAGGGTAGGGCAGGTCATCGTAACAACTGCCGCTCTTATCTTCTCGAACTTCAACATCAGGCAGATCTCCTTCTGGACCGTGGTCCTCGGTCTTTCGTTCCTTTCCATGGTGCTCTACGAGCTTTATTGGATCCGCTATTTCAGGAGCGGAAAGACCATGAAGGATATGTACTCCTCTTTCCTGGGAGTGCCCGTGGCGGGTGCGACCTATCCTGTTATCGCATTCTTCCTCCTGGGTATCTACGGCGGAAATATCATCATGATAGCGGGAACCGTGATCCTCGGCATCGGTCACATCGGTATCCATCTCCGGCACAGGAAGGAAGTGTGGGGTAAAAAAGCGAAAAAGAAGCTTCCCGTCAGGATCATCACCGGTTTACTCAAAGGGATAGGTATTGTCCTTTTCCTTCTCGTATTCGGTCTGCTGACATTCTGTATTGCCGGCAGGAATTACAAGGAGATCTCCCGTGCCATCGAGTATAAGGACGGGGTCAATGAGGGTATCTACGTAAAGCTCACCGATCAGGAAGAGTATCTTTGCATCACCGGAAAGAATACGGATAATCCCGTCATCATCTCCCTTCACGGGGGGCCGGGCAGTCCCAGCACATTCATTGACTACTGCTACACAGATTACCTCACGGATGAATATACTGTCGTTTCCTGGGATCAGAGGGGCTGCGGAAGGTCTTACTACAGGAATGCGGATACGGATCCCGATAACGAGACACTTACCTTCGACAAGCAGCTGGAAGATCTGGATGCCCTCGTGGACTATTGCTGTGACAGATTCGGGCAGGACAAGGTCATCATCATGGGCCACTCCTACGGTTCCCTGCTGGGAACGGTCTATGTTGCAGGGCATCCTGATAAGGTCTCGGCCTATATAGGTATAGGCCAGTGTATCGATGAAAGGAACTTTGCGGCGGAGATATACAGCTACGAAGATGCTCTTTCAAAGGCCCGGGAAAAGGGCGACGATACAACGGAGATGGAAGCTGCATATGAAACCTTCTGTAACGGATATAACACCATGGATCTGCAGGTGCTCCGCGGATATACGGAACAATACCATCCCCAGGGTGATATGACGGATGTCTCCACCATGGCGGCAATGACATCGCCCTATGTCGGCGTCGATGATGTAAGATGGTATGCTCTTGAAATATCCATGCTCTTCGGAAACAAAAGATTTGATGAGCTCGAGGGGATCCTTGATGAAGAGATGATGTCCTTCTATATCGGAGATGCCTGCGACGGATTTGAGGTTCCCGTACTTTTCATCTCCGGTTCCGATGACTGGATCTGTCCCGTGGATCTGATCGAAGAGTACTATGATCAGATGGAGGCGCCCTACAAGGATATCTACCTTTTGGAAGGATGCGGTCATTCACCCCAAGGCCAGCGCCCTGACGAGTTTTCCGCAGCTGTTAAGGATTTCCTTAACAGCATCTGATAACCTTTCTTGTTTGCTGAGACAGTTGTTTACTTGCTGTGGATATCCTCGAAGCGCAGCTTCATGGCTTCATTGTGATCCACGGCCCAGTCGACCGCCCAATCCGACTCGAAGAGGACGACGGGCTCGTCATCCCTGTCCAGTACCAGCATGGAGGTGGAGGTCAATGTCAGATCGTGGTAGTCAAAATCCTCCACGTCACTCTTTACCCATCTGGCCAGGCGGTAGGTGAGGGGAGTCCTTAAGATATCCACTCCGTATTCGCTCTTGAGACGGTACTCGAGAACGTCGAACTGGAGGATGCCGACGACACCCATGATATATGTCTCCGTACCGATGTCCGGCTGCTTATAGAGTTGCACCGCACCCTCTTCGGAGAGCTGCTCGATGCCCTTGAGGAACTGCTTTCTCTTCATGGAGTCCTTGGGCTGTACCTTGGCAAAGTTCTCCGGGGGGAAGACGGGGATGGGATCGAATTGGAACTTCCTGTTTGATGAGATAAGGGTATCTCCGATGCGGAAGTGACCGGGATCGAATACGCCGATGATATCTCCGGCGTAGGCATCCTCGACGATGTTCCTGTCCTGGGCCATGAACTGCTGGGGCTGTGCCAGTGTTATCTTCTTGCCCAGGCGCATATGGTTGACGCTCATGTTCTTCTCGTATTTACCGGAGCAGATACGCAAGAATGCCATCCTGTCCCTGTGGTTGGGGTCCATGTTGGCCTGGATCTTGAATACGAATCCGGAGAACATGTCATCCGTGGGCTCCACGATACCCGCTTCATCGGAGACGTGGTGGGGCTGGGGCTTGGGTGCGATGGCAAGGAAGTGCTTGAGGAAGGTCTCCACACCGAAGTTGGTGATGGCGGACCCGAAGAAGACGGGGGTCAACTGACCCTTTAAGATCTTCTCGAGATCGAACTCGTCTCCCGCCATATCCAGAAGCTCAATGTCGTTCTTGAGGGTCTCGTAGTGACCAATGGAGAGCATGTCCTTGAGCTTGGGATCGTCGATACCCGTTGTCTGTGCCGTGACCATGGAAGCACCGTGGTCCTGGTTTGATGCGTCGAAAAGAAGGATATCTCCCGTCTCTCTCTCGTAAACACCCTCGAAGTCACCGTCCGTTCCGATGGGCCAGTTAACGGGGGTGGATCTGATGCCCAATACCTTCTCCAGCTCGTCTATAAGGTCAAAGGGATTCTTTGCCGCACGGTCCATCTTGTTGATGAAGGTGAAGATGGGAACTCCCCTGTTGCGGCAGACGTGGAAGAGCTTTATGGTCTGTGCCTCGACACCCTTTGCACCGTCCAGGAGCATGACCGCGGCATCCGCCGCGCAGAGGGTACGGTAAGTATCCTCGGAGAAGTCCTGGTGACCGGGGGTATCAAGGATATTGATGCAATATCCGTCGTAGTTGAACTGCATTACCGACGAGGTAACGGAGATACCTCTCTGTTTCTCGATCTCCATCCAGTCCGAGGTGGCATGCCTTGCGGCCTTACGTGCCTTGACGGATCCCGCCATATGTATGGCACCTCCGTAGAGAAGGAGCTTCTCCGTCATGGTGGTCTTACCTGCGTCGGGATGCGAGATTATCGCGAATGTCCTGCGTCTGTTTATCTCTTCTGTAGTACTAAGTGCCATGGTTCGTCCTTTGAGTTTTAGTATGCAGTAAGGTATTATATCACAGTAAAAGAAAATAAGAGTCACAAACTGTGATATAATATCTCGGCAAAAGATCTTATTTAACAGGGGGAGTTAATATGGAAAGAGGCGGCGGCGTACTGATGCACATTGCATCATTACCGGGACCCTTCGGCATCGGAGTCTTCGGAGAAGAAGCGATCAATTTCAGCAGACAGCTTAAGGAACAGGGAATGAAGTATTGGCAGGTATTGCCCTTCTCCTATCCCGGCATGGGTGATTCACCCTATCAGAGCTTTTCCGCCTTCGCGGGAAACTGGCTCTTCATCGACCCCAGACGTCTCATGAAGATGGGACTTCTTACGGCAGAGGAGGTCGTGGCCGAGGAGTATAACGTAAACAAGTGGAGGATCGACTACGATTACCTGAGGATCAGAAGAGAGAAGATGCTGAGAAACGCCTTCACCAGGATCGACGGCGATCTTAAGGGAAAGGTGGAGGCCTTCCTCAAGGAGAATAAGTGGGCAAGGGACGTGGCCATGTATCTCACGGCCAAGGATAAGTTCTATCTCCAGGCCTGGTGGCAGTGGCCTGACGAGGCGCTCCGCAACTACGAGAAGAAGGCGACGGATGCCCTCAAGAAGGAGGAGAACTACCTTTACCACGGATTCGTCCAGTACATATTCACCACCGAGTGGCAGGACGTTAAGAAGCAGATAAACGACAACGGAATAAAGATCATCGGAGATATGCCCATCTACGTTTCCTGTGATTCCGCCGATGTTTGGGCGGCCAGGGACATGTTCAAGATGGCGTCCCCCGATAAGAAGAGGGAGAGCGATAACGAGGATATCCCCGAGACCGCCCTCATCTTCGACAAGGTCGCAGGCGTTCCCCCGGATTATTTCAGCGAGGACGGACAGCTCTGGGGCAACCCCATCTACGACTGGGCCAAGCACAAGGCTGACGGCTATAAGTGGTGGATGGAGAGGATCGCGGAGAACTATAAGCTCTACGATATCGTAAGGATCGACCACTTCAGGGCCTTCAGCTCCTACTGGGAGGTGCCCTCCGACGCCAAGACCGCCAGAACGGGCGAGTGGGTGAAGGGTCCCGGCCTTGATTTCTTCAAGGTCCTGGATAAGACCTTCGGAGACAGGTCCCGCCTCATCGCGGAGGATCTGGGGGAGAAGACCCCGGATCTTGAGGAGTTCCTCGGCAAGTGCGGACTTCCCTGCATGAAGGTCATGCAGTTCGCCTTTAATCCCTCGGACAACAGTTCCTACCTTCCCCATAACTACGAGGATAATTGCGTAGCATATACGGGAACTCACGATAACAACACTCTCCTGGGATGGCTTTGGGAGGCTAACGACAGCGAGAGGAAGGAGTGCCTCAAGTATTGCGGATTCGAAGGCGATAACTGGGGTGACGGAGGAACGAGGAGCGGCTCCTGCCGTGCCATCATCAGGACATTGTGGATGAGCCATGCCAACTGCACCATCATCCCGATCCAGGATATGCTGGGCTACGGCGGAGACACCAGGATGAA
>DNAE01000172.1 GCA_003543635.1 Clostridiales bacterium
TCCTGCTCGATGGGGTTCTGGGTGGCGATTACCATGAAGATCTCGGGAACGGGATAGATCTCTCCGCCGATGGTCGTCTGATGCTCCTGCATGACCTCGAGCATGGCCGACTGCGTCTTGGCGCTCGATCTGTTGATCTCATCCAGGAGAACGAAGTTTGCATGAACGGGACCGAGCTTTGTCTCGAAGACGTTCTTCTGATAATTGAAGATCTGTGTTCCGATGATATCACTCGGGAGAAGGTCGGGGGTACACTGGATCCTCGAGAACCTTCCGTTGACGGCTTCGGTCATGGTCTTGGCTGCCGTGGTCTTGGCAAGACCCGGGACGGACTCTATGAGAACGTGACCGTTGACTATCATGGAGATCAGGAGGGTGGTTCCGAGCTGTCTTTGTCCGACCATCTTGCTGTAGTAGTAATTGTTGATCCTGTTAGTGATCGACAGTGCCTTGTTTATCTCTTCAAGAGAAATTACAGTGTAGTTTTCCATATGAAATATCCTCTTCCCTTTTTATCTGACCAGTAGATTTTACCACTTATTATAATAAAATGTAAAATTATTTTGTTTGTGGCAAATCTCGGGCAGAAATCCGGGCAGAAATTACATAGATTCTCATCTATTTATCAAAAACCTCCCCCATTCCTTCGCCAAACCCAGATATTTACGCGTATCTATGTATTATAAACGCGCGCGAAAAATCAATTTACATAACGACTCCTTCGCGTTAAAATTACGTTGGATCGTAAAGGAGGATTTGGTATGGATCTATTCTCGTTTATCACACTGTTCGGCGGACTTGCTTTCTTCCTCTATGGTATGAACGTACTGTCGGAATCACTGAAGAAGACTGCCGGAGGAAGGCTGGAGAAACTTCTCCGCAAGGCGACCGATAATCCGGCGAAGGGACTTGCCATCGGTGCGATCATAACCATCGCCATCCAATCCTCGTCAGCCATGACGGTCATGCTGGTCGGATTCGTTAACTCCGGCATAATGGAGCTCCCCCAGACAGTCGGCGTGATCTTCGGTTCCGATGTGGGAACGACACTAACCGCATGGATCCTTTCCCTGTCAGGAATCAACGGCAATGATAATTTCTTTCTAAGGCTTCTGCAGCCCACCTGCTTCTCACTTATATTCGCTCTTATCGGAATCATCATGTTAATGACATCCAAGCATCAGAAGAAAAAGGATATCGGTACGATGCTCATCGGATTTGCGATCCTCATGGAAGGAATGGCCATGATGTCCAGCTCCATGGCACCGCTCAAGGAAATGGACAGCTTCACCACGATACTTACCGCTTTCAATAATCCTCTGCTGGGAGTTCTTGCAGGCACCGTCATAACAGGTATCATCCAGAGCTCCGCCGCCTCCATCGGTATCCTTCAGAGTCTTTCCCTCACCGGCAGACTCACCTGCGGAATGGCGATCCCCATCATTCTCGGTGCCAATATCGGTACCTGCGCCACCGCCATCCTCTCCTCCATCGGAGTCAACAGGGATGCAAAGCGTGTTACCGTTATCCATGTATCCATCAAGGTTATCGGAGCAGCATTATGGCTGGTGGTATTCTACGGTCTCAATGCTCTATTCGATTTTGCATTCTTGGATAAGACCATAGGTGTTGTCGGAATAGCCGCATTCCACTCGGTATTCAACATCGTCAATACCATTCTTCTGTTCCCCTTCAGCAAACTTCTCGTCAAGATCGCTCACTTCGTCGTCAAAGAGACGGACGAGGAGCAGGAGTTCAAGTTGGATGAGCGCCTTATGCTCACACCTCCCATTGCCGTGGCCGAGTGCGGAAGATCCATGGAAAAGATGATAGCCAAGGCAAAGGAAGGACTCGACAAGGCTACATCTCTTCTACTCAACGGATATAACGAAGACGACTACATGTATATCAAAAAGAACGAGGAGAAAGTTGACAGCTACGAGGACCACATCGGCTCCTATCTCATGAAGCTCACCGCCACACGCCATCTTTCCGTAGACGACAAGAAGAGATCCTCCAAGATGCTCCAGGCGATAGGAGAGGTGGAAAGGATCGCCGACCACGCTTCTTATATGGCCAACTCCTCCGACGAGATCATGACGAAGAAACTCACATTCTCCGACGCCGCTCAGGACGAGCTCCGTCGGCTCATCAGTGCGGTAAAAGAGATATACACCATAACCCTAGACTGTTATCTGGAAGGAGATGCGGTCAAGGCCGATGAGGTAGGCCCCCTGAGGATCGTCATCAGCGAGATGTGCGACGCCTTCAAGGCATCCCACGTGGACAGACTTGCCGAAGGAGTGTGCACCGCACAGCAGGGTTTTGTATTTAACGACATCCTTTACAGCTGTGCCAGGATCGCCGACCACAGCATGAACATCGCCGCTATCGTATACCGTTTCTCCTCCGAGACGGACGACACATACATGCACGACTTCAAGCAGAGGAAAGACCGCGCCAGCGAGATGAAGTACGAATACTACCTCAAGAAGTACATGAAGGAGGAAGCTAAGTGAGCACCCTTTTGATAAAGCAGCGTGTATTCTCCTGGACTGATTCCTATAATGTCTACGACGAGGGAGCTGAACCCAAGTATCTCGTTAAAGCCGATCTGTTCTCCATAGGCAAGAGGATAAGGATAATGGACAGATCCTCGGGAGAAGAAGTCGGCATGATCCACCAAAGGATCCTGACCATGTTCAAGACATATGAGATCTATCTTTACGGACAATACCAGGGCGTTATCAAAAGAAGGCTTTCCTTCTTCACCCCCAACTACGACATAGACTACAGGAACTGGACACTCAGGGGCGACTACTTCCACTGGGACTTCGACATATTCGAGGGAAGCCTCAGGATCGCCAACATATCAAAGAAGCTCCTCTCCTTCGGCGACACATATGTATTGCAGACGGCCAGGGACGAGGACGAACTCCCCGCCCTTCTCATGGCCATTGCCATGGACGCTGCCCACTGGAGCGACGATAACTGATCTGCGGATTACGTTTTCAATTAACAATTTAATGTTTTTCGTTAAAAAGTTGTTGACAAAGATTAACAGCCATTGTATTATGATGTCACAACAAAGGATTCAGGGAGGATATGAAAATGAATCAGGAAAACGAGAAACTCCAAAAGGTAAAAAAGAGTTGCAGCATAGTCAATAAGGTATGTATCGCGTTGACGATAATCCTTATCGTGGGATGCGTAGCGTCATTCATCGGCGGCATTGCCGTGATCGGCATGGGAAGGGAATTCGACGCCAAGCTCCAGGAAGCAAAGGATGCGGGCATCGTTACCACGGACCACACCACGAGGATCGGATCATCCTCAAAGATCAACATCGAGGTATTTGACCCCGCCAATATCGATACCGATGTCCCGGCAGTAAGGGAATTCCTCGACAGCCAGCCCATGGCAACATTCTACGGCATGACGGTCATCGGCGCCGGACTGGTCCTTGCAGCCCTTGCAGTGGTAATGCGCATAGTAAGTTCCGCCTTCAAGATAATCGAGGAAGAGGGATCCCCCTTCACCGACAGGGTCATCAGGAGAATAACTGTCACCATGGCCATAGTGAGCATCCTCGTCGGAATTACCGCGAGCATGGCATTCGGAGCACTCCTCGGGGTCATCACATGGGCTCTCTACACCATACTTGACTACGGAAAGGTACTCCAGATCCAGTCTGATGAGACACTTTGATCGGAGGCGTAAATATGGGACAGATAATATTGAGATTAGACAGAGTAATGGCAGACAGGAAGATGTCACTTAACGAACTGGCGGAGAGGGTCGGCGTCTCCAACGTCAATCTCTCCAAGATGAAGAACGGCAAGATCTCCGCCATAAGATTCTCGACACTCGAAGCAATATGTGAAGTACTCGATTGTCAACCGGGGGATATCCTGGAATACGAGAAATAAAAGATCAGGGATAGATATGGAATAGGAAAGGAACCGGGGTTCTCCGGTTCCTTTCTTGCATCGATGATCAGTTAACGTTTACGACTATCTGATCGGAAAGCCATTCCGGGGAATCGGAGTTGCCGGCCGATACGTTTACCGTCAGGCTTCCCTTTCCCTCTTCCACGGTGATGGTGGATTCCTCCTCCGAGATGATGATGCCGTCGGAGCTGCCGTCCTCCCAGAGGGCCGACACATAATACTTCGTCGTATCATCGTTCCTCTTGATGACAAACAGATCCTCTACGCCGTACGTCTTCCCCACCTCTATTGAAGTCACGTCCTCCCTGGGATCGACGGATACACAACGGTGAATGTAGTCCCAAACCCCGTAGGCCGCGACACATCCGAGGAGAAGCACGGCGGACAGACCGGTGATCAGGATCGTCTTTACCTTCTTATTCATGGGCAATTCCCCCTTTCCAATACATGCATACTAACACCGATATTCTCGAAAAGCAAGATATTTTTATTGTTTTTCGATATATTTTTATTGGTTATCAGACATTTGTTTCCCCGCCGAACTCTGGATTATAATAGGTATATGATCTATTGCGTAGCACTTAATCCTTCACTTGACTATCACGTGTTCACCGACACCTTCACCGTCGGCGAGCTCAACCGCACGCAAAAGGAGCTTCTCCTTCCGGGCGGCAAGGCCATTAACGTGGCCCAGGTCATGAAGGACTTCGGATACGACTGCGTGATCTTCGGATTTACCGCGGGATCCATAGGCAGGGAGATAAGGAAGCTCGTCAGAGCGATGGGCCTTAAGGATGAGATGTCCTACGCCGACTCGGGGATGAGCAGGATCAATCTTAAGATACACGCGAAGGAAGAGACGGAACTTAACGGTACCGGTCCCCTCTTAACGGAGGATGATATAAGAGATCTTATGGAGAAGCTCGACTCCGTAAAGGACGGTGATGTCCTTATCCTTTCGGGAAGCATCCCGCCCTCGGTACCGAGGACCATCTACGCGGATATACTGAAAAGAGTCGGAGGAAAGAAGATCCTGACCGCAGTCGACAGTACGGGGGATCTTTTGACTTGTACCCTTCCCTTCCGTCCCTTTGTTGTCAAGCCCAACCACAAGGAGCTGGGGGATATCTTCGGAAAACGCATCGATACCCGGGAGGAAGCCGTTCCCTATGCGCGGCTCCTTCAGGAACAGGGCGCACGGAACGTTCTCGTCTCCCTGGCGGAGGAGGGCGCCGTCCTCCTGACGGAAGAAGGTAACGTCTTCTTTTGTAATGCCCCGGAGGGCAAGGCCGTAAATACCATCGGCTCGGGAGATTCCATGCTGGCAGGATTCCTTTACGGCATGATGGAGAAGAACGATCACGAATACGCCCTGAGGACCGGGATCGCAGCAGGTTCCGCCTGCGCTTTTTCCGAGGGGCTCGCCACCAAAAACAAGATGTTGGAACTTCTGGACGGTATCACCTCCTACACATCGATCATGTCTTAAGCTTGCGATATTTAATATATGTGTTACCATAACATCAGATATTAGGGAGTAGCTTGTACACTCTGTGTACGGCATATATCGTCAATACGGGAAGTTCCCCGGTGTATGTCTTTCGAAGCGAGACTTTTATTGCATGTATCAGTGCAACAAAGTCCCGTTTTTTGTTGCGTTGAACTTTAGAACAGTTGCATAAAAGCAACGCAATTGACCCGTTAGCCAAAGCTAACTATAATACATATGAATGATTATTCATATGTTAGAAAGACGCGAGGTGACAGTATATGTCAGAAAAAGAACTTAAAGAATTCCTGAATGTATGTAATGTCTACAAGGCATACGGAGAGGGAGACAGCAGACAGGAAGTCCTGCGCGGGATGGACTTCACCGTAAGAAAAGGGGAGTTCTGCGTGCTCCTCGGTCCCTCCGGATCCGGAAAGTCGACGCTCCTTAACATCATCGGCGGCATCGACAGTGCGGACGAGGGCTATATCTCCATAGCGGGAGACAAACTCCGGGACATGGACGAGAAGGCCCTTACCAGATACAGGAGAAAGCATCTGGGTTATGTCTTCCAGCTCTATAACCTGATCCCCAACTTGAATGTCAAGGAGAATATCGAAGTCGGAGCCTATCTTTCCGATGATCCGCTGGACATCGATGAACTCCTTAATACTCTGGGACTTTGGGATCACAGATACAAGCTTCCCAACCAGCTCTCGGGAGGACAGCAGCAGAGGACATCCATCGGACGCGCCATCGTCAAGAACCCGGACATCCTCCTTTGCGACGAACCCACGGGTGCCCTGGACTACAACACCTCAAAGGAGATATTAAAGCTCATCGAGGACGTTAATCAGAAGTACGGAAATACGATCATAATGGTTACCCATAACGGCGCCATCCAGGATATGGCAGATCATGTTATCAAGCTCCGTGACGGCGTTGTCAGAAAGAACATCGTAAACGACAACAAGATAAGTGCTGTCGATCTTGAATGGTAAGGAGGAACTTATCATGAGAGATCCCATAAACAAAAGGATCCTTCGCGACCTGGCGAAGGAGTGGAAAAGATATCTCGTATTGTTCCTCCTCATGTCCTTCATGATCGGAGCGGCATCGGGAATGTTCGTTGCCAACGGCAGTATGCTCAAGGCCTTTGACGGATCCTACGACAAGTATAAGACCGAGGACGGACACTTCATCCTGAAGGACAAGGCAACGGAGGACCTTCTTCAGGCAATGCCGGAGAACATCAGTATATACGAGCAGTTCTATAAGGAAGTACCCGAGGTATCGGACGGAAATGACGATGCCATGGTAAGGGTATTCAAGATAAGAAAAGATCTCAACATCGCCTGCGAGAACGAGGGCCGTCTTCCGGAAAACGATTCCGAGATAGCCATCGACCGCATGCATGCCAATAACAACGGCATCGAGATCGGCGATACCGTCTCCGTCGGCGGAAAGGACTTCACCGTCGTCGGACTGATCGCACTCCCCGACTACAGCACCCTTTTCAAGAAAAACTCGGACATCATGTTCAATGCCATCGATTTTGACGTGGCGCTCATGACCGACGGAGCATGGGAGGATCTTCGCGGAAACATAAACTATGAGTATTCCTTCAGATATGATAATGTACCCGCTTCCGAGAGGGAGCAGAAGGAACTCGGGGACGTCCTGGTGGAAAAGCTTGCCGTGATCGCCGCAACGGGGGGATATACGGATAACAAGGACGAGGCTGAAGCCCTTGCCGATAATGTGGACAACTGGACAGCCTTCCTCGAGGATGTGCAATCCCGGTCGGACGACCTGGAAGCAAGGGGCGAAGAACTCGCCCAAAGACAGGCTGCACTTGAAGCCTCCTCCGACCTTCTCATGGCCGGGGACCCGGATACTCTTGCCGAAGCCGCTTCTCTGGAGGAGGACGCCGCGGCACTTCAGGCGGATATCGATGACCTGTCTTCCCTTCAGAGCGAGATAGACGAAGCCGTCGAGGGACTTGAAGAGCTCGAGCCCTATGCCGACAACGAGAACGAACTCACTGATTTCGTCCCCGCATATGCAAACCAAGCCATAAGCTTCGCTCCTGAAGACTTCGGATCGGACGTGGCGATGATGGGCGTACTCGTTTATGTCTTCATCGCAGTCTTAGCCTTTGTATTCGCCATAACCACCTCCAATACCATAACGAACGAAGCTGCCGTTATCGGAACCCTCCGTGCCACGGGATATACCAGGGGCGAACTCATCAGATACTACATGCTCATGCCGATCATAGTGACCATATTGTCGGCCGTCGTGGGAAACATCCTGGGATACACCTGTCTTAAGGACGTGGTGGTCTCCATGTACTACAACTCCTACAGCCTCGTGACCTACGAGACGGTGTGGAATGCCGAGGCCTTCGTCAACACCACGTTGATCCCCCTCGTTCTGATGGCGGCGGTGAACTATATCGTGATTGCAAGAAAGATGAGACTGTCACCCCTCAAGTTCCTGAGGAAAGACCTGTCCACCTCCAAAAGGAAGAAGGCCATACGCCTTCCGAGGTTCAAGTTCCTGAACCGTTTCCGTCTGAGGATCCTCCTCCAGAACATAGGCGGTTACATCGTACTCTTCTTCGGCATCTCCTTCGTCATGCTCCTTCTGGCCTTTGCCATCGGTCTTCCCGAGACCCTTGACCACTACAAGAAGACCATGACCGAAGAACTCATCTCCGATTATCAGTACATCCTTAAGGACTATAAGGACGGGGACGGCAACGAGATAACGACGGAGGAGGAGTCCGCCGAGAAGTATTCCGTCACGACCCTGGTCACCACGGACGGCGTTAATGTCGGCGAGAACATCACCGTCTACGGAATAGAAGACGGAAGCAGATATATCAAGGCGGATATTCCCGAAGACGGCGTCCTTATATCCTCCTCCTACGCCACCAAGTTCCTGTTGAAGGAAGGGGACGTTCTGACCTTAAAGGACAAATACTCGGACAAGACCTATGAGATGCGCGTGGACGGAGTCTACGATTACAACGGAAGTCTTAGCGTCTTCATGAGGAACTCCGATTTCAACGAGATGTTCGACCTGGAGGAGGAGAGCTTCACGGGCTTCCTTACATCGGGAGAGATAACGGACATTGACGAGGAACAGATATACTCCGTCATAACCGTGGACGACATCATGGCTCTGTCCATACAGCTCGACCACTCCATGGGAGGATATATGGACTATCTTGCCGTAGCATGTCTTCTCATGGGTGTGCTCGTCATCTATCTGCTGACAAAGATAATCATCGAGAAGAACGCGGGCTCCATATCCATGGTCAAGGTATTGGGATACGAGAACAGGGAGATCAACAGCCTGTACGTAAACCTGACCACCGTCCTGGTGATCATATTCGCCCTGATCTCCGCCCTTCTCTCGGTCTTCGGATTATCCGCCATATTCAGGCTGATAATGTCCTCCATGAGCGGATGGCTGGACATCTACGTGAGTCCTTTGGGCATCCTCAAGATGACCGCGATACTCTTCATTTCCTATCTGATCGTATCCTTCTTCGACATACAGAGGATCAAGAAGATCCCCCTCACAGACGCCCTCAAAAACGTGGAATAAGTTTTACGGGATATCTAAGGGGACCGTCCTTCGCGTAACGGTCCCCTTTAAATTGCTCTTATCTTTTTTGATCATGACCTTATTCCCCTCATGATCTTCTTATGGTTAAAGGCCAGGATCAAGACCGCGGAAAGGGGCATGGCGATCACATAAAGGCCCATGAACATCAGAAGCGTTACGACATTATCCTTGGGCCACAGGATGACCAGGAAAGCTCCGTACATGTTGCTCAGGGAATGAAGGATCATGCAGGGCCATATCCTCTTCGTCCTCAAGGCGATGTAGGCAAATACCACTCCCAGTACAAAGGTGTAGAAGAACTGGGGGATCCCCTGGGAATAAATGTGGGGCAGGGCAAAGAGCAAGGCGGACACTGCGATGGCGGGGATGTTGCCCAGGGGGATCAGACGGTCCAGGAATATCTTCCGGAATAAGATCTCCTCAAGGACCGGAGCAAACACCAGGAGCAGGAATACGTAAAAGACCGGATGGGCCGAGATCTCTTCGATACCTATCCCCGTCTCTTCTCTGCCCAGTATCCGAAGCAGGATGTTGGCGGGTATCATTGAGGGGATCGATATACCCGACTGGATCACAAAGGCCACGACAAAAACAAGGGGCGTGAGGCTCAGGTCACGGGCATTGCTCTTAGCGGGCTTAACTCCGATAAGGGCGATCATCACGGCTCCCAGGGCAAGGGTATAGGGTACCACCATGGACTCCGTCACCATCTTGACGATCTCCGGGAAGTTCCCCGTGAGGACGGGATCGATAAGACTATTCAAACCCTTATAAACGACAAACCATACCCCAAGGGCGATAAAAACTCTGAGGGCGATTATGACTTTATTCTTCGTCTCCATATGAACGACTCTCCTTCTTGAATTCATCAAGAGCTGCGTTCATTCTGTCAGTCCCGGATTTCAGATAAAGATATCTGATGGTCAACACGATAAAGAAGACAACGGGAAAGAGGAGGAGCAGGATGATGATCTCCCTCCCGATAATAAACCCGTTGAACAGGACGATCCCGAGGGCGACCGTCAGCCATTGCAGGGGCATGAAGATAAGATCCGTCACGATATAGGGCTTATCGTAAGCCCACTTGGAATCCTTGAATCTCATCTTCAGCGTCAGGATCAGGAACAGCACCGTAAAGGTGATGAACATCCTGAACAGGAGCACGGGGGATACCGCCTCGCGGAGCACGATGCTGACCGTTGCGACCAGAAGGGTCGTTGCGGAGAATCCGATAAGATTGATGAAGGCAGACCTCTTGAGAGCCTGTCCCAATGAGTATTCCCTTCTCATCGTTTTTCTCCTTTCATTCCGATCGCCGCCTTGAGATCGGATACATATCCCCGGGACACGATAAGGGCTTCGCCGTTATTGAGTATCAGCTTTAACCTTCTCCCGTTCTCCGGAACGATCCGTCTTACGGCACAGATGTTGACCAGTAAGGACTTTGAGATACGTACGAAGCTACTCGACTTAAATCTCTCTTCAAGATCGTAAAGGGTGTTTCTCACCTTAAAGACATCCGACATCCCGTATGCGAAAACATATCTTTCCACCGCTTCGAAGTAGAGGATGCCCGAGGAACTTAATACCTGCTCGTCGCCGTTGTCCCTGATACCGATCAAACGTTCTCCGACACTGCGCACCAGGCTCAGGATCTCATTAAACTCTTCGTTCTCCTCCCGGTACCTTATCTCGATCTCGGTCTCGGTCAGATCTTCTTTTTTGCTGAGGAACAGCTTCAATGATCTTGCCTCCTTAGGTCAACTATCCGTCATTATAACATCCTATTCAAATAAAAACGGATAAGAGGTACATTTTCGCGTATAAGATGTCCCTTGCGCGGGATAAGGGCCTGTGCTATCCTATTATTAAACATGTTCAATAATAGGAGGAAGACCATGCAAAAGGACGAGAAGCTCGCCATAACAAAGGAGAAGCTGATGGATGCCACCTTTCAGTTGATGGAGAAATCCGACGATCCCCTCAAGGTCACGTCAAGGCAGATCGCAGAG
>DNAE01000106.1 GCA_003543635.1 Clostridiales bacterium
CACAAAAAAGGCGCCTCCCGAAGGAGGCGCCGAAGATCTGTTTTTGAAGGTCTTACTCTACTGTTACGAAGGCTCTTGCCATCTCAACATCGGAGTTCACCTGATATACGATGATCGTATAGTCACCGGCCTCGAGTTCAGAGGGCTCATAGGCGATAAATACATCGTCATTGTTGTAGGAGTCCTCGATAACGGATACGCCGCCGTCTACGATCTGACCGTCACGATATACGCCGTAGTAGAAGGAATCTCCCACATCGTGATAATCCCATGTAACGATCTGAAGATAGATCCCGGAATCGTTCGTGGAGTAGTTATCGTATTTGGAGCTTGTAAACTCGGCATCGGAATAGAAGTAGTTTGTGAAGTAGTCGGTGGATGTATCACCCTCGACCGTCATGGATGTTCCGGTCGCCACATTATTCTCAACGGGATACTCACCTGCCACGACACTTCCGGGCTCAACGCCTCCGACATCGTCATCGTCGCCTTCGGAAGCAGTTACACCGCCGGATACGATGGTACCCGTAACTACCACATCGGTGTTGCCTGCACCCTGATCGTATACGATGAAGGTGTACTCACCGGCAGCAAGTTCGCCGTTCTCGATGGGCAGATCGATGATGATATTATCGTTTGAGGAAGTGGGAACGGTATATGTTGCCCTCTCAGCGTAGGGCTGACCGTCGATGAGGATATCATACTCGAAGACATCACCCTCATTGTTGTAGGAGTATGTCCTTACCGTTACCTCGAGGCAATCGGACTTGAGCTCGTAATCGAAGGACCAGAAGTTCGTTCCCTCTTCATATGTTGATGTGATACCGTTATCGGATACCGTTGCGATTCCGTACATGCTGGCGAAGCTGTTGTAAGTATCCTGATCGATCGTTCCGTCCTGAAGGAGCTGATCCAAAATTGCGAGCATGAGCTCATCCTCGATCTCCGGATCGGGACTGAAGGAATCGATGGAAGGGATCAGGTCATCGTTGATGGGATCCACCTTAAGCTCTCCGTCTTCACCTTCCGTTACCAGGAAATCAACAATGGTAGGAACGGGAGTTCCGTTGTTTGCACACTGCGTCATGAGCTGCATAAGGGAAATGTATGCACCGGAAAGATCCACATCCTCATTACCCGTGGTCATGAAAGAAGCCATGACGGGAGTAAAGATAGGAAGAAGTACATCAACATCGCTCATGCTGTTCTGGAACTCCGTATTGAAGTCGGGGGCCGTACCATTCAGCTCGACCTGGATGGACTCTTCGGAAACATTTGTAACGGTGGCCACATAATCGAAGCTTCCGAAGTATGCCTGGAAGAAATTGGCCATCTCAGGAAGAATGATTTCGGGATCGATACCGTCCGCTTCGATCTCGCTGGTATCGATTTCTCCTTCAGGAGTCATTGCATATGCCGCTTCTATATCACCTGCCGCGCAGTATCCGATGAATTCCTCGACTGCCTCAATGGCTGCATCCTCGGAAAGTCCACCGACCTCAAGCTCGGATACGAGGTCTGCAACATGCTCCACGAAGTCTGTCGCGGAATCGGGATCCACGAACCACTCCTCGTCATCATAAACAAGGTTCAATGTGAATGTATCCTCTGTGGTCTCCGCATCGGGGATAGCCTCAATAAGCTCATCCTTTGTCATGCCGTCTTCCAAGGTAGCATCAAGATCTGCGATCTCGAAGATGATCTCCGCAGAACCTTCCTCATCCTTGGCTTTACCCTCGACCTCACCGATCTCATAGGAGGCCGCGGAAAGGAGAGCCTCTGCGATCTCCTCGTTACCTCCGAAATCTCCGGCCTCGAGGAATGCCTGGTCCTCATCGAGAACGACCTTGGCTGCCTTATCGGGCTTGCCTTCGATCATCTTTGAAACAAACTCATCTGCTACTTCGGAGATCGCTTCCTTATCCTTGCCGCCTCCCAGAAGGGAACAGCCGGAAAGTGATCCGAGGAGCATGGATGCGGCAACGATCGTGCCAACAAGTTTTCTTTTCATAACTCTCTGGTCCTTTCTTTTACGCTCTAAGCAGAGCCTTTTTCATACAACTTTGTATTATAGCAAAGAAATACTAAAGATATATTATGAATTTTAGATGGGCACGACATCATCCGAAGGAATGAAATATTACAACCTGTCGGCAAAATCCGCCATGATCTCCGAGATCTTGATATTCTGCGGGCAGACCTGCTCACAGGATGTGCATCCCACGCAGGAGCCGGGCTGCTTATCATCCGGAAGTGCCGCAAGGGCCATGGGAGCAAGGAATCCGCCCTCCGTGAAGGCATGTTCGTTATAAAGGGAGATAAGGTACGGGATATCCAGTTCCATGGGGCAGTGACTGACACAATAGCTGCAGCCGGTGCAGGGGATCGTCTTTCTTCCCAGCATATCGTCGGCGATGGAAAGGAGAAGATCGAACTCGTCACCGTCCAGGGGCCTGTCCTCCGAGAAGATGTTGATATTATCCTTAAGCTGCTCCATGTCGGACATGCCGGAAAGGATGACACCCGTCTCCGGAATGGTCTGAAGGAAACGGAATGCCCAGGCCTGGGGACTCTCTCTCCTGCCTGAGGAATCAAGCCTCTCCCTGAAGGCGGGATCGAGGCCCACCAGCTTTCCGCCGCGGAGGGGCTCCATGACCCACACTGGGATGTTCCTGTCAGAGAGCATCTTCACCTTCTTCTCCCCGTACTGGAAGGTCCAGTCCAGATAGTTGAGCTGGAGTTGGCAGAATTCCATATCATCTCCGTAAGCGTCAAGGAATCTCTGAAGGATATCCGGTTCACCGTGGCAGGAGAATCCCAGATGCTTTATCCTTCCGTTCTTCTTCTGCTCCATCAGGTAATCGTAGATGCCGTAGCTCCTGTCCAGATACATGTCTATGTTCATCTCGCACACATTGTGGA
>DNAE01000016.1 GCA_003543635.1 Clostridiales bacterium
CCCTTCGGTGCCATCGCCGACAAGTCCCAGTTCTACCAGATGATCCGCGCCATGAAATCCGGCGCCAAGGTAATTGCGGAGGTCGCCCCCGCCTACATCGGACAGTTCGGCCCCGAGGCAACCAAGGATAAGATCAACGCCGCCATTAAGGCCCTGGGATTCGCCGAGGTCTACGAGGTCGCATTGGGCGCCGACATCGGCTGTATCGCCGAGGCAAGGGACTACGTGGAGAACGTTATCCACGGTGACAAGCCCTTCGCCCTCACCTCCTGCTGCCCTTCCTGGGCAATGCTGGCCAAGACATTCTTCCCCGAGGTAAAGGATCAGATCTCCCTGGAGCTCACCCCCATGGTGGCCACCGCCAGGAGCATCAAGCAGAAACACCCCGACGCCAAGGTCGTCTTCATCGGTCCCTGCGCCTCCAAGAAACTGGAAGCCATGAGAAAGACCGTAAGGAGCGACGTCGACTTCGTCATCACCTTCGAGGAACTTGACGCCATCTTCACCGCCAGGGGCATCGACCCCAAGACCATCGAGTCCGGCGGCTCCCTTCACGATGCCACGGGCGCCGGCCGCGGTTATGCCGTTGCCGGGGGCGTTATGGGTGCCATCGAAAAGTGCATGAAGGAATACTACCCCGACGAGGAGCTCAAGTGCGAACACTACGAGGGTCTCGCCGACTGCAAGACGGCTCTGCTCCTTGCCAAAAACGGCAAGAAGAACGGTCTGCTTATAGAGGGTATGGCATGTCCCGGCGGCTGCGTTGCCGGCGCGGGAACACTCATCGATATCAGCAAGGCCAAAAAGGAGATCGAGAAGATGGTAAAGGCCTCCACGAAGCCCATTCCGCCCCTGGAGCTCAAGGACATCGAACTCGACTGATATCAGAGTTTATATACTTTATCGCAAAGGGATAATACCGAGGCGCGGTGCGTCGATACGATGAATGTCTTTCCGGGACATCTCTTCAGTATGTTCTCCATGACCCTGCGTTCGGTCTCCCCGTCCAGGGCGGAGGTCGCCTCGTCCATGAGGATCACCGGAGCGTCCCGGAGGAGTGCTCTCGCGATGGCCACCCGTTGTGCCTGCCCCTCGGAGATACCCTTGCCCTTCTCCCCCAATACCGTATCCGTTCCCTCAGGGAGGAAATCCCAGGCTTGTGCGCAGATAAGGGCATCCCTCATCTCCTCCTCCGTGGCATCGGTCTTGGCAAGGCGCATATTCTCGGCAACGGTCCCGGAGATCAGGGAGTTGCCCTGGGGTACGTAGGAGATGCTCCCCCTTAGGGAGGGTGCCGGAGTAAAGGTCCCCTTTTCGCAGATATAAGAGAGGCTTCCGGAGGAGGGGGTCACCAACCCCAGAAGGAGCCTGAATATCGTGGTCTTGCCCTTGCCCGAAGGCCCCTCCACGGCAGTTATCTTCCCGGGCAGCGCTTCCATGGTAAAGGAGGAAAGGACTGACCTTCCGTCCTTATAAGAGAAGGATACATTCTCCATCTTAACGGTGACCTCGCCCTTCAAGCTAACGCCATCGCCGCTTTCCGCCTCCGAGGGCAGATCCATCAGTTCCCTGACCCTTCCCGCGGAAACGGAGCCGTTAACAAAGGAGGGCACCATTCCCACCACGCTCTTGAAGGCGCCGGAAAGGTTGTTCCTCTGCTGCAGGAAGAGCACCATGGTACCGTAGGTGATGAGGCCGCCCCAGAGAAGGTACAGGCAGTAACCGTACGCGGCGAACATGATGATAAGGGATAAGACGGACATCAGGATCCCCGTCTTTATCTGGAACATGTTCCTGGCAAGGGCGATGATCTTGTAGTCCTCCTGAAGCATTCCGTGACGCTCGGAGAAAGCATCCCCGGTGCCGAAGGACTTGACCGTATCGATGTTATATAAAGTCTCGGATTCCATGGTATAGATCCCGCTCACGGACCTTCTCATCTTCTCCGTGTACTCCTTCTGCTTGGAGATGAGGAACCTGCTCATGAGGAACAGGACGGGGGCCGACATCAGGGCGATGAGGCTCATGACGGGGCTGTAGTGCCAGATGACGAAGAAGGTGGCGATAAAGCTATACAGGGAGATCATCAGGGTGGGGATCCAGGAGGTGGCATTCTGCGCCACCGTGTCGATGTCCTCGTGGAACCTGTTCATGATATCTCCCACGTTCATGTTATTAAGTTCCATCCAACGGGAGCTAAGCACCCTGTCGAACACGTCGCCGCGGATCCTGTTGGTCATGTCGCAGTTAAGCTTTACCTGTATCCTGCTCATGGAGTTGCTTATAAGGACCGATACCAGGACACCTCCCGCCACCACCGCGGCGGCCAGGGGAAGCTTTTCCGTCTGCCTTCCCACCACAACGTCCACCAGGAACTTTCCCGCGACGGAGGAGATAAGGGCACAGGTGCTGGACAGGATACCCAGTACCGTATAAAGGAATGCCCGGAACTTGTAGTTACGGGTATAGGAGAAGATCCACTTCCAATCCCGGAATATCTCCTTAAAGGTACCGTTCTTCTTTTTCTCTTTGAGGATATCGATGCTCTTGAAACTCATGGTTAGATTTTATTGCTCATGGTGCCAAAAGACAACTTCGCGGCAGAGATATCCATGGTGGCGGAAAGCTTATAGATCTCCGTCTCCGAGAACAGTCTGTCGGATAATTCCAGTGCCTTTGACGCCGTCTCGGGGGTATTGCTCGGTATGTATACCTGCTGAAGGAGGACGTTCATGACCTCGGAAAAATCCACCTTCCTGATATGGTCCCTCTCCCCCTGCTCAATAACACATATGGCCTTAAGGGGAACCTCGATGTTATTTCCCAGGTTGTGCTTCCCCTGCCAGGGTGATCCGCAACAGGTTATCTTCTCCCCGAAGCGCAGGAAGGGCTTATCGTCGTTGACCATAACGGCGCGCTCCCCCAGGAGCTCCCGCCAGAGCCTTGCATGGGTGGACTTTCCCGTGCCGCTCTTAGCCGTGAAGATATAACCCATTCCGTCGACCGCCACGGCTGATCCGTGGATCAACACGGCACCGCGGTCCAAAAGATTCAGGGAAACGGCCCGCAGGAAAGCTATGGTCTCCAGGTAGTCATCGGGATACGAGGTGACTTCATTCCCCTCCGCCTCATCCACCCGGGCGACCATAAGGCGCTCGAATTCGATATCCTCGGGGGTGGTCTTAACATTGAAATCAACGGGGGTGTTCCCCGGAACCCGGTAATCTTTCATCTGCAAGAGCACCCTCTCGAAAAGGGGCTCTGCGGCAAAAACACTCCCTGCGACCTTATACTTAAAGGTCTCCATCCTCGAGGAATCCTTCGCGGGATATCTTATCCAGGAAAAGGTCGACCGCTTCGGCGGCCTTCTCGGAAGAGATGCCGTAATATTCCATGAGGTCCTCCGTCAGACTCTCCCGGGTAAATTCCGAGGAAGCCTTCTCCCAGAGGAATGCCCCGGTCGAATTAAGGGATACCATCAAAGAAAACTCGGAGGCTCTCTCCCCCACAGGGACCACCAGGTTCTTTCCGGCAACGGTCCTCAAGATGAATCCCGACTTGATCTTCATATCACTCCTCCACGGGAACGAAGGGCAATACGATCGTTCCGTCATCCTCCGTAACTATGGGCTCGGGAGTCGTGGCAGGTGTCGGTGCGGCCGTGGGTGCAGCCGTGGGTGCGGCCGTGGGTGCGGCCGTCGGAGCAGGCGTAGGCGTCGGTGTAACGTTATTTCCGGGGACCGGTGTCGGCGTTGGAGCCGGCGTATTCGGAGCAACGGGAATGATCACTTCTCCCTCCTCCATAGGAATGGGAGCGGACGTCGGTGCGGACGTCGGTGCGGCAGTCGGAACAGGCGTAGGCGTCTGTTCGGGGTCAAGCGTCGGAGTAGGTGTAACGTTATTTCCGGGGACCGGTGTAGGGGTTGCGGAAAGCATGGCGGAGGTCTCGGCAGAGCTCTCGCTTTCAGATGCCGAGGAAGTCACCGTCACATCCTCCGGAGACGGCTCCGGCGTACTACATCCGCGCAACACAAAAACGGTCGCAATAACAACTACGACCGCCACGGCTATTATCAAATAAAGGTTCTTATTTTTTAACATCAAGATAATTTTCCGGGTGTTATGATCACGCCCTCTTCAGAACCGCTCGGTTCGATATCAGCTTTGCTGGATACGGGTCCTGCATTAAGCTCGAGTTTAATTATCTCAACATCAGGCATTTCGAACGACTTATCCATTTCATGCTCCTCATCGTTTTGTATCTTGAATTATAAGGAGGTTTCTGCGTAATTTCCACTATAAAATCAAGTTTGTAATTAAAAAGACAACAATCAGGCAATGTACGTAAGCCTTTTGAAATTTACG
>DNAE01000013.1 GCA_003543635.1 Clostridiales bacterium
GAGCAGGAGTGCAAGGTCATCGCCCTGGAACTGTCCTCCATGATGCAGCTGCTGATCTACAGGAAGGATGACCTAAAGAAGGACTTCGGGATCGACCTGGATGATCCCGAACAGCTCAAAAGATATATAGACATGAGAGTGGATCTGCTCCTGGGGGATTGATATGAAGTATATATACGGTTTAAAGGAACTGCCGGAGGATAAGTACGGCTTCGCGGGGGGAAAGGCCTCTTCCCTTTCAAGGATGATGAGAAACCTTAAGGTACTGATCCCCGAAGGTTACGTTATCCTGTCGGAGGCCTTCGGGGGAAGCATCCTCAAGGAAGATGCCGCCGGAGAACTTAAGGAACTGATCGCGGGTCTTTCCGGAGATGTCACATATGCGGTGCGTTCATCCGCCTTGAACGAGGACGGGGAAGGGGCCTCCTTTGCAGGTCAATACGAGACTCTGACCGACGTGAAAAAGGAGGACATAGAGAAGGCGGTAGAGAGCGTGGCCTCCTCCGCGGACAGCTCCAGGGTCAGGGGATACTCTGAAAACAAAGGAGAAGTGAACAGGGGTATCGCCGTGGTGATCCAGAGATTCGTTTCCGCCGAATTCGCCGGAGTCCTCTTCACCTCCGATCCCATTACGGGTAGGGACGATAAGATGAACGGCAACTACGTACGGGGCGAGGGCGAGGTCCTGGTCTCCGGTCAGAAGAATGCCGAGGTCTTTTATATCGACGCCTTTGACCATTCCTACAGCGGCAACCCGGAATTCAAGTCCTACGCGGGAAAGCTCGGAAGATACTGCGAAGCCATAAGGGCACTTTATAAGATGCCCATGGACATAGAGTGGGCCGTCGCCGAAAGAAAGGTCCATATCCTTCAGGCAAGACCCGTGACCACCCTGAAGAGGTTCGACCCCGACACCTATCGGATCAACGGGACCATGTCGGGATATAAGCTCCTCACAAGGACAAACGTGGGAGAGATATTCCTTAAGCCCGTCTCCCCCGCCACCTTCAGCGTCCTGGAAAAGATCAACGACTTCCTGGGCCTTCCCGACTGGCTGGATAACATCTGCGGCCAGCCCTACATGAACATCTCCGTGATGTGCTCCCTCCAGAGGAGCTTCGGACGCAGTGAGAAGGCCTCCTTCGAAGCCATAAAGGAGCTGGTGGGAAATGTTCCCGAGGGTTTCAGCGTCCCCACCTCCCCCTTCGACAGAAAGGCCTTCGTCAGGAACCTTATGAAGCTCCTGTTCCCCAAGGAGAGATCCAAGCTCACGAAGAAGGAAAAGCACGAGATGGTAAGGGATCTGGACATCATCTCCCGGGGATTTATCGAGGACATCAGGAAGATAGAGGACAATAACGCCCTTAGTGCCTACTGGGACAATGTTCTCCTGCCCAAGCTCAAGGACGGTCTCAGCTCCATATTGGGTGAGAGCGGCACCTCCCTTGTGCCCTTGTTCAGCATGAGAAACAAGATAGAGAGGATCGCGGGAAAGGAGATGGCAAACCGTCTTCTCCAGGGTTCCGTCGGGATAATCGACTGCATGAAGCCCCTCCTTCTCATCGAAGACGTTATCGAGGGAAGGATGACAAAGGAGGAATACGTAAACACCTGCGGTCACAGATCCTCCAACGAGATGGAACTGATGGAGAAAAGGCCCTACGAGGATCCGAACTTCCCGGATGATCTCATCGAGGATCACAAGAGGAACGGAGGGGATCTTTATGCCATGATAAGAGCCCAGAACGAGAGCTTCGAAGAGGCCCTCCGGGAGTTCAAGAGGGACCACCCCGGAAAGAGCAAGTGGATAGACAAGAACCTGGAAAGCTTCTCCCGCGCCAACAGATTCAGGGAGGACATAAGGAGCAAGGGCGTATGGATCTTCACGGTATTCCGTGAATACCTCCTCAAGGCGGGAGAGCTTAACGGCATCGGCGAGGATGTCTTCATGCTCTATGTGGATGAGATATTCGACCTGATAAAGGGAAACCGTGACAGCCTTTCAAAGATAGAAGCCAGAAAAGAGACATTCTCCCGGTACAGATCCTATCCCACTTTCCCCACCCTGGTGGCGGGCAGGTTCGATCCCGATAAGTGGCTTGCGGACAAGGACCGAAGAAACGATATATACACCGACGAGAAGAAGAGCGTCACCGTCGGCAGCGAGAATACGGTAAAGGGATTTCCCGGAGCCGCGGGAAGAGTCACCGGCAAGGTGAAGGTCATAACGGATATCGACGGCATCGACTCCCTGGAAAAGGGCGATATCCTGGTCACCGTCGCCACGAACATCGGCTGGACCCTGGCGTTCCACAAGGTATCGGCGATCATAACGGACGTGGGTGCTCCCCTGTCACATGCCGCCATAGTCGCCAGGGAGTTCGGTATCCCCGCCGTGGTGGGCTGCGGCAATGCCACAACTGTGCTTAAAACGGGGGATGTAGTCACCGTGGACGGCTCGGAAGGAACGGTCATTCAAAATACTTTTTCGCAAATCCCTTTATGAGGGAGGAAGCCTTTTCCTTGTCGCCGAGGGGATCTTGAAGGGAGAGTTCTCCTTCGACACCACCCACCATCGA
>DNAE01000002.1 GCA_003543635.1 Clostridiales bacterium
AGATCTTCCCCGATAAGCCCATCACAAAGCACCCCGCTGAGGCTCGAATGGGTTCCGGTAAGGGTTCCGTAGAGTTCTGGGTAGCAGTAGTTAAGCCCGGAAGAGTACTCTTCGAGATCGCAGGCGTTACCGAGGAGCAGGCAAGAGAGGCCATGAGACTTGCAGGTCACAAGCTTCCTTGTAAGACAAAGTTCGTAAAGAGAGAGAAGGAGGAAGTTGAAAATGAAGGCTGATGAGATCCGTAAGATGACAACAGAAGAACTTCAGAAAGAACTCGTTTCTCTCAAGGAAGAACTTTTCAAGCTTCGTTTCCAGCATGCTACAAACCAGCTTGATAATCCTCAGCAGATCAGCTCTGTTAAGAGAGATATCGCAAAAGTAAAGACTATAATCCGCGAGCAAGAGCTCAAGGCGGCAAATTAAGGGGGATAATGCAAAATGGCTGAAAGAAACCTCAGAAAGAGCAGAGTCGGTATTGTAACATCCGATAAGATGGACAAGACCATAACAGTTTCTGTAGTAGAGCACGTTAAGCACCCTCTGTACGGAAAGATCATGAAGAGGACCTACAAGCTTAAGGCTCACGACGAGAAGAACGAGGCCGGTATCGGCGATAAGGTCCAGGTTATGGAGACAAGACCTATTTCCAAGGATAAGAGATGGAGACTTGTCGAGATAATCGAGAAGGCTAAGTAATGCAGGTTAAAGGAGGATATATCAGATGATTCAGGTTGAATCCAGACTCAGATCTGCCGACAACACAGGCGCAAAAGAGCTTGCCTGCATTAAGGTACTCGGCGGTTCGTGGCGTAAGTACGCCAATATCGGCGACGTCATCGTCTGTTCCGTTAAATCAGCTGCTCCCGGCGGCATGGTTAAGAAGGGCGACGTTGTCCGTGCGGTAGTCGTCCGCACAACGAGGGGCGTCAGGAGAGCTGACGGTTCCTACATCAAGTTCGATGAGAACGCAGCAGTAATTATCAAAGAAGATAAGAACCCCAGGGGTACTCGTATCTTTGGACCAATCGCTAGAGAGCTTAGAGACAAGGACTACATGAAGATCCTTTCCCTTGCTCCGGAAGTACTTTAATGGAGGGCCGATCAAATGTCTAAGAATATTCACATAAAGAAAGACGATCAGGTCATCGTCATTTCCGGTAAGGACAAGGGCAGCTCCGGTAAGGTCCTCAAGACTGTAACCGATAACGGCAGAGTCTATGTTGAGGGCGTAAACATGGTCAAGAAGCACCAGAAGGCAAGATCTCAGAATGATCCTTCGGGCATCATCGAGAGAGAGGGCTCCGTAGACGCAAGTAACGTCATGCTCGTATGCCCCAAGTGCGGTAAGGCCACAAGAGTTGCACACAAGGTTAATGATGACGGCTCCAAGGAGCGCGTATGCAAGAAGTGCGGCGCAGTCATCGATCAGATCAAGAAGGCAAGCAAGGGGGAGTAAGTAGATGTCCAGATTAAAAGATAAGTATGTATCTGAAGTCGCTCCGGCACTGATGGAGACCTTCAAGTATGAGTCTGTAATGCAGATCCCCAAGATCGAGAAGATCGTTCTCAACATGGGTGTCGGCGAAGTTAAAGACAACCCCAAGGCACTTGATAACGCCATGCGTGACATGGGTATAATCGCAGGCCAGAAGCCTGTTGCTACAGTAGCTACAAAGTCCATCGCAGCATTCAAGCTCCGTGACGGAATGAAGATCGGATGTAAGGTAACGCTCCGCGGTGAGAACATGTACTACTTCCTGGATAAGCTTATCAGCATAGCTCTTCCCCGTGTTCGTGACTTCCGCGGTATCAATCCCAATTCCTTTGACGGTCACGGCAACTACGCCATGGGTATCAAGGAGCAGCTTATGTTCCCTGAGATCGATTATGATAAGATCGATAAGATCCGTGGTATGGACATTATCATCGTAACAACAGCTAAGTCCGATGAGGAAGCTAAGAAGCTTCTCGACCTCATGGGCATGCCGTTCCGTAAGTGATCAGGAGGAATAATAAATGGCAAAGAAGTCAATGATCCTTAAAGCACAGAAGACTCCCAAGCACCCTACACAGCAGCACAACCGCTGTAAGCTTTGCGGCAGACCTCATTCCTACATCCGTAAGTACGGAATCTGCCGTCTCTGCTTCCGTGACCTGGCATACAAGGGCCAGATCCCCGGTGTAAAGAAGGCCAGCTGGTAATTTCTGTAAAATAGGAGGAAACAATCATGCAGATAACAGATGCAATCGCAGATATGCTTACGAGAATCCGTAATGCAGGAAATGCCGGTCACCCCACGGTAAGCGTTCCCGCTTCCAACCTCAAGAAGGCTATCGCTCAGATCCTTCTCGACGAGGGTTACATCGCAAAGTTCGATTGTGAGGATGACAACAAGCAGGGTACTATCACGATCACACTCAAGTACTCCGGCAAGAAGCACGTCATTTCCGGAATCAAGAGGATCTCTAAGCCCGGTCTCCGCGCATATGCCGATAAGGAAAACCTTCCTTACGTTCTCGGCGGATTGGGAATCGCTATCGTTTCCACATCCAAGGGCGTTATGACCGACAAGAAGGCAAGACAGCTCGGCGTAGGCGGAGAAGTACTTGCATACGTATGGTAATCACCCGTATCTTCGGGTTTACATAACTCTGAAAAGTGCCTTTTCGGAAACGACATATGCCGTAAGGCACACAATCTAAAGAGCAGGAGGAAAATAATATGTCAAGAATCGGTAGAAAGCCGATAACGGTTCCTGCAGGCGTCGAGGTTAAGCTCGACGGAAACCACATCACCGTTAAGGGTGCTAAGGGTACCCTCGAGATGGATGCACATCCCGACATGACGGTAAAGATGGACGGAAACGTTATCACAGTAGAGAGACCCTCTGATGATAAGGCTCACAGAGCTCTTCACGGTCTCACACGTTCTTTGATCAACAACATGGTCGTCGGTGTATCCGAGGGATTCGAGAAGAATCTTGAGATCAACGGTGTTGGTTACAAGGCACAGAAGCAGGGTAAGAAGGTCGTATTCAATCTCGGCTATTCCCACCCCATCGAGTTCGATGAGCCCGAGGGCATCACCATCGAGCTTCCTTCCCAGACACAGGTCATCGTTAAGGGCGCTGACAAGCAGCTCGTGGGCGAGACCGCAGCAAAGATCCGTAAGTTCAGAGTTCCTGATGTTTACAAGGGCAAGGGTATCAAGTATGCCGATGAGCACCTGAGAACTAAGGAAGGTAAGACCGGAGCTAAGAAGTAATCGGGGGAGGCATGAATCATGATTAACAAGATAGATAAGAACCAGATCCGTAAGAGAAAGCACCTCCGCGTGCGTAAGAAGGTTTCGGGCACGGCTGAATGTCCTCGTCTTTGCGTTTTCAGGAGCAACAGCCACATCTATGCTCAGATCATCGACGATACAGAGGGCAAGACACTTGTCAGTGCTTCTTCTCTCGACAAGGACATCAAGTCTGACACGGCAAACGGCAGCAACAAGGACGCTGCATCTAAGGTAGGCAAGCTCGTTGCCGAGCGCGCTCTCGAAAAGGACATCAAAGAGGTCGTTTTCGATCGTGGCGGTTACATCTACCACGGAAGAGTACAGGCTTTGGCAGAGGCGGCTCGTGAAGCCGGACTCTCATTCTGATCAGGAGGAGAATTTAGATGGTGTTAGATCCTAATGTAGAATTGAAAGAAAAGGTTATTCACATCGGCCGTGTTTCCAAGACAGTTAAAGGCGGACGTAACTTCCGTTTTGCAGCTCTTGTTGTAGTAGGCGATGAGAACGGCCATATCGGTAAGGGTATCGGTAAGGCTGCTGAGGTTCCGGACGCTATCCGCAAGGGAATCGAAGAAGCCAAGAAGAACATTATCGAGGTTCCCGTCCTTAACGGTACGATCCCTCATGAGACTCTGGGTGAGTTCAGCGCAGCAAAGATCGTTATGAAGCCTGCTGCAGGCGGTACCGGTGTTATCGCCGGCGGTCCCGTCCGTGATGTATGTGTACTCGCAGGTATTACCGACATCAGAACGAAGTCCATCGGTTCCAACAACCCCAACAACATGGTAAACGCTACCATTGAGGGCCTTAAGAGCCTTAAGTCTCTTGAAGAAGTTGCAAGACTTCGCGGAAAATCCACCTCGGAGATCCGCTAACACAACATGGAGGTAAAGATAAATGAAGCTCAATGAAGTGACTTCCGGCGGAAATGCAAAGGCATACCGCAAGGGTCGCGGTGCCGGCTCCGGAAACGGTAAGACGGCAGGACGCGGACATAAAGGACAGAAAGCCAGATCCGGCGGCGGAGTACGTCCCGGCTTCGAGGGTGGTCAGATGCCTCTTTACAGGCGTCTTCCCAAGAGAGGCTTTAACCATAAGAGATTCGCTCTCTCTTATATCGAGGTAAACGTTTCCGATCTGGAGAAGCTTGCCGACGGTACAGAAGTAACAGCACAGAGCCTTGCGGAAGCAGGTATCATCACACTCCCCAAGGTAAATGACGGAGTGAAGATCTTGGGTAACGGCGAGCTTACAAAGAAGCTCAACGTAAAGGTTGCCAAGTTTACGGCATCCGCTAAGGAAAAGATCGAGAAGGCTGGTGGAACGGCTGAGGAGGTCTGATAAATGAAAGGTTTGTTTGACACTCTTATCAAGGCCTTCAAGCTTCCCGACTTAAGAAAGAAGCTTCTCTATACGTTACTGATCCTCGGGCTCTATATGCTCGGAGGATTGGTACCCGTACCCGGCCTTGACAGAGCTGAGTTCACATCTCTCGTACAGAGATGGGGACAGCTCGGATCCATGATGGATATCATCAGTGGCGGCGGACTCTATGCGGCAACCATATTTGCCATGGGTATCACCCCCTACATCAACGCATCCATCATAATCCAGCTCCTTACGGTCGTTATCCCCGCTTTGGAGAATCTTGCCAAAGAGGGTGAGGCCGGAAGGAAGAAGATGAGTAAGATCAACAGATATTCAGCCATCGGACTTGCATTCCTTCAGGCATCTCTGTTCTGCTGGTCCACAAGAACGGCAATGATCACAACTGTCCCCAAGCCCCTGGCGGCTGTACTCATCGTGGTATCCTTTACCGCAGGTACATGCTTCGTCGTATGGCTCGGCGAGAGGATCAATGAGAAGGGTATCGGCAACGGTGTATCTCTTATAATCTTTGCCGGTATCGTAACGAGATTGCCTTCCATGGCAACGAACCTTTACTTCACTTCCGCAGAGGTAAGCGGTAAGGTTCCCAACGCCGTACTCGGAATACTCCTCGGTGTACTTGTATTCCTTGTAATCACGGTGGCTGCCATCGCGATCATCATCTTCGTTATCTACGTACAGAACGCAGAGAGAAGGATCCCGGTTCAGTACTCCAAGAAGACAGTAGGCAGAAAGCTCTACGGCGGCCAGAGTTCTTATATACCTCTTAAGGTCAACCAGAGCGGCGTTATGCCCGTCATCTTCGCAATGTCCATCCTGGCATTGCCTTCGATGATCATCACCATGTTCTTCTCCCAGAGCACGAACCCCGTTGCAGTGTGGTTCAGGGATTTCTCCGGAAGCCCTTACTACTACATCGCATACTTCTTCCTGATCATCGCGTTCACGTTCTTCTATTCGCTTATCCAGTTCAATCCCATTGAGATAAGCAACAGCATTCAGAAGAACGGCGGCTTCATACCCGGTATCAGACCCGGTAAGCCCACAACTGAGTATATCCTCAAGACAGCCAACAGGCTGAACTGGGCTGACGGACTCTTCCTTTCCGCGGTATGTCTGATCCCCACGATCATCAGCATCATCTGCAAGCTTCCCAACGTTTGGTTCGCAGGTACATCCGTACTGATCCTTACCGGTGTTGCAAATGACATGGTCGTTCAGATCGAGAGCCAGCTTGTCACAAGAAACTACAGAGGTTTCCTTGATTGACATTTTGTTAAAGAAGTAATACTTTGGTCTTGCGGCATTTTTATGCCGTAAGACCATTGTTATTTTTTAAAGGAGTATATATGAGACTTATTATCTTAGGCGCACCCGGATCCGGTAAGGGAACATCCGCTACGGTACTTCGCGAGAAGTATTCCCTTGCCCACATCTCCACGGGTGACATTTTCAGAGCAAACATCAAGAACAACACACCCCTGGGAGTTGAAGCAAAGAGCTACATCGACAAGGGCGCCCTCGTCCCCGATTCCCTTACGGTATCCATGGTGGAGGACCGTCTTTCCCGGGATGACTGCAAGAACGGATATATCCTTGACGGATTCCCCAGGACCATTGCCCAGGCAGAGGCCCTCGACGAGATGCTCGCCAAGACGGGTACAAAGATCGATGCTGTCCTCTCCATCATCGTAGACGACGATATCATCAAGGAGAGAGTAACATCCAGACGCGTATGCGAATCATGCGGTGCAAGCTTTAACACAAAGCATAAGCCCACAAAGGTTGAGGGTGTTTGTGACCTTTGCGGCGGCAAGGTAGTCCAGAGGGCAGACGACAACGAGGAGACAGTTGCCGCAAGACTCGAGACATATTACAAGAACACAAGACCTCTCATCGATTTCTATGAGAAGAAGGGCCTCATCATCGAAGGTGATAACGGTAAGGATTCCGATATCTGCATCCGCATGATCGAGGACGGTCTTAAGAACAAGGGCATCATCTGACAGGTGGCAATATGGTCGAGATCCTTTCAAACGAAGAATTAGATAAGATGAGAAAGGCCGGTGCCCTCGTTGCCAAGATCCTTAAGGAACTTGAGAAGGCGGCGGTCCCCGGTGTTTCCACAAAGGAACTGGACGACATAGCTCAGAGGATCATAAGGGAGGCCGGCGGTTCCGCACCCTGTATCGGATACGGAGAGCCCCCGTTCCCCGCCGCGATCTGCACATCGATCAACGAAGTCGTTGTCCACGGTATCCCCTCAAGCAGGGTGATCCTTAAGGATGGGGATATCGTCACCTGCGATGTTGTTGCAGAACTCGACGGTTTTAACGGCGATGCCGCAAGGACTTTCCTGGTGGGAAATGTCTCCGAGGAGAAGAGACTTCTCGTGGAGCGCACCAAGGAGGCCTTTTTCAAGGGCCTTGCCCAGGTTAAGATCGGCAACCGCATCGGCGATGTTTCCCATGCGGTCCAGGAATATGCCGAGTCTTTCGGTTACGGTGTCGTCAGGGTACTGACGGGCCACGGTATCGGAAGATCCATGCATGAGGATCCCGAAGTCCCCAACTACGGCAAGCCCGGAAGGGGACACAGGATACTTAAGGGAATGGCTTTTTGCGTCGAGCCCATGATCAACATGGGAACGGAGAAGGTCTATCTCGAGAACGACGGTTGGACGGTGGTCACTGCGGACGGAAAGCCCGCTGCCCACTATGAGAATACGATCATAATAACGGAAAACGGCCCTGAGATGACAACTTATGAGGAGGATGTCTGATGTCTAAAGAGGATGTAATCGAAGTAGAAGGAATAGTATCGGATGCGTTGCCCAACGCCATGTTCAAGGTAAAGCTCGAGAACGGCCACGAGGTACTGGCACACATATCGGGCAAGCTCCGCCAGAACTACATTAAGATCCTGCCCGGTGACAAGGTAACCATGGAATTGTCACCCTACGATCTTTCCAGGGGAAGGATCACCTGGAGAGGTAAGAACTGAACTTAAAAATAACACTTGTCATTAAGAAAAATTCTGATAAAATATTTAGCGTGCGCGAAAAGGCGCCTAATTTGTGTTGAAAGAAAGAAAGCAGGAGGTTCACGATGAAGGTTAGACCGTCAGTCAAGCCTATGTGCGAGAAGTGCAAAGTCATTCGTCGCCATGGCAAAGTCATGATCATTTGTTCCGATCCCAAGCACAAGCAGAAGCAGGGCTAAGGAGAGGAAGACCGACTGCGGACAGATTTAGCCCTGTCCATGTCGAAGAAACGGCACTCATGCTTCGCCGTTAGAACAACAGAAAAAAGAAGAAACATACATATTACATGCATACGTAGGGGCGGCTGCTCGTCCTGACCCGATGAGAATCCTTACAACGCGTGTCGTATATATAGATTTCAAACAAAGACACTATTTGGAGGTAAATTAAATGGCTCGTATTGCCGGTGTTGATCTGCCGAATGATAAGAGGATCGAGATCGCTCTTACATACATTTACGGCATTGGTACGACAAGCGCTTCCGATATCATCAGAGATACCGGATTGAACCCTGACACAAGGGTAAAGGATCTTACAGAGGATGAAGTAGCCAAGATCCGTGACGTAATCGAGAATAATTACACAGTAGAGGGTGATCTCAAGAGAGAGGTCGCTTCCAACATTAAGCGCCTTACCGATATAGGTTGCTATCGTGGCAGACGCCACAGGATGGGACTCCCTGTAAGAGGCCAGCGCACAAAGACAAACGCTCGTACCCGTAAGGGACCCAAGCGTACTGTCGCAGGCAAGAAGAAGTAAGGGGAGGATGATCTAATATGGCTAAAGCAGTTAAGAAGACGGCCGTAAGGCCGAAGAGACGTGAGCGTAAGAATATCGTTGCAGGTCATGCACATATCCACGCCACATTCAACAATACTATCGTTACCATCAGTGACCCTAACGGCAACGTTATCTCATGGGCTTCTGCAGGACAGCAGGGCATGAGAGGCTCCAGAAAGGGTACTGCTTTCGCAGCTCAGCTCGCAGCTGAGGACGCTGCTAAGAAGGCAGTAGATCACGGCATGAAGACTGTTGAAGTTTTCGTAAAGGGCCCCGGAGCAGGTAGAGAGTCTGCAGTAAGAGCTCTCAACACAGCCGGACTTGAGATTACGATGATCAAGGATGTTACACCCGTTCCTCACAACGGTTGCCGTCCTCCTAAGCGTCGTAGAGTTTAATTAACGAAAGAAAAGAGGAAATAACGATGGCAAGAGATATGACACCTGTCCTTAAGAGATGCAGAGCTCTTGATATTGAGCCGGCGTTTCTTGGAATAGATAAGAAATCAAATAGAGGAAGAAACAGCAATTCAAGACCTAAGAAGCTTTCCGAGTATGGTATTCAGCTCAAGGAAAAGCAGAAGGCCAAGTTCATCTA
>DNAE01000168.1 GCA_003543635.1 Clostridiales bacterium
ATGGCCTGTCTGATCCACCATGTGGCATATGTACTGAACTTGAATCCCTTGGAATAGTCGAACTTATCCACCGCCTTGATGAGACCGATGTTACCTTCCTGGATGAGATCCAGAAGGGAAAGGCCTCTGTTCATGTACTTCTTGGCGATGGAGACAACGAGTCTCAGGTTGGACTCCACAAGAAGATCCTTGGCCGTCGTATCGCCGTCCTGCATCCTCTGGGCGAGATCCTTCTCGTCGTCGGCGGAGAGCAACGGGATCTTACCGATCTCCTTAAGGTACATCCTTACGGAGTCATCGACCGCTATCTCTTCGGCAGCGGTAAGGGTGATCTCCTGCATCACATCCGAGTCGTCTTCACTGCTCTCGATCTTGATACCCAATGACGTGAGTTCGTTGGATACCTTGCCCATATCATCGGGGCTCAGCTCACATTCATCGGCAACATTCTCAAAATCGCTCTCGTTAATGACATTGTTGCTCTTGGCTGCCATGGACTTCAGACGATTTACGATTTCACTTATCTCTGCCATATTATCAACCCTTTCCTCAAGCTTCATCTTCCGTAAAGACTACGGCCGTGTTACCCGCATCAGTCTTGATCGTGTAGATGCCTCCGTCACAGTAGATATCCATGACCACCTTGCTGTCATCCTCACCGATGTACTCGGCGCGAAGGTCACAGTATCTTCCGTAGATCTCCTTAGCAAGGTCCTCGTTCACCTCGTCGGAAGTGAGCACCTTGATCTTCTGGCACTTCTGGCCGTCGATGCTGTATCCGATGGTGTTTCCGTCTTCTCCCATGGTGTTATCGACACTTATGCCGCTGAACACGCCGGAGATGTTATTTCTGATATTCTCCTCAAGCGCCTTCCTGGACTTATACATGGGAAGGGCTATGACGATGACGAGGGCAACGATCGCAACGGCTGCGATTATCGTGCCCCAGACGAGCTTCTTGGGTGCCTTGACATCGTTGGGAGACAACTCGAATTCGTTTGTCTTCTTGTCCTCACCCTTGTTCGCCTTGGTGATCTCATCTCTCTTTATGGCCTTCTCAAGACCCTCGTCAGAGAATACTCTCGTTGTGTAATGATGCTTGTTTTCCGCGGAAGGTTCGAATTTCTCGTTCGGGAATGTCCTTCCCTCGGGATTCTCGAATATCTCAACCGCCTCTGCGGAAGGAAAAATACAATTACAGAAAACGCATTCGCACTGCTCGTCCCTGTCGTCAAACATAATGAGCGCGCCGCAGTTCCTGCACATACCCTGTATAGTAGCCATTAATAACCGCCTTATCCTATGATCTGATGCTTCAGGGCGCAATAGCGCATTAAAAAGCACAATATATTATACCCAAACAAAGATTTTTGTCAAATAATAATATAAATATATATGTGCTATAATCAGACACATGGAAGAAAAAGAAAAGTTCATGCGACAGGCTCTCAAGGAGGCTCAGAAGGGATTCGACAAGGACGAATGTCCCATCGGATGCGTCATCGTCAAGGACGGCAAGGTGCTCGTCCGCGCCCATAACATGAAGCTGTCCAAGGGTAATGCCCTCCTCCATGCCGAGGTGGTGGCCATAGATAAAGCCTGCAGGAAGATCGGGGACTGGCGTTTAAACGACTGCGACATGTATGTCACCCTGGAGCCCTGCACCATGTGTTCCGGCGCCATAGTCCAGTCCAGGATCAGGAAGGTCTACTTCGGAGCATACGAGCCCAAATCCGGCGCCGTCGTCTCCTGCAATGACATTTTCGAAGTAAGCCACGGTCACAACCACAAGGTGGACTTTGAAGGCGGCATCCTCGAAGAGGAATGTGCCGCCCTCATGAAGGCTTTCTTCAAGAAACTTCGGAACCGGACCGGATCCTGACGAAGATACCGTATCTCACAAGATAGATATATCTCTCCTTAACCTTTATCCCCGATGCCTCAAGGGCGCCGGCATAGCAGTTGACCTGAAGGGAATGCTTCTCCCGTACCAGGGTCTCCAGTTGCTCCCGGGGCATGTCCTTCCCCACTCTGTCGGTCTTATAGTCGACCACCACCGCGCCGTCTTCTTCAGTGAATACCAGGTCGATGATCCCCTGTACCAGGGAGAAATCCCCGCCACCGAGATCCACGGAGAACAGGATCGGCTTCTCGTACTCCGCCTCATCCCTTTCCTCCGCCGCCACAAGGCGGGCGCCTATATCGGAGAGGGCAAAGTTCCTGATGCCTTCGGCATAGTCCAATGCAATGCCCCTGTTATAGCTTTCGATCACGCCCTCCATTATGAGTTCGTCCACAAGGTCTTCGAACCTTTCCGGATCCTCCCTTAAGGCCTCCATATCCATGAACCTGAAGATCTTATGTACGAAGGTGCCCACGGACGAGGGATCCTCGTTCACGATGCCCCGGGCCCTGTCCACATAATCGGAGAGCTCCTTCACCTTGAGGTTCATGGGAAGATATGTCCTCTCCTTCTTTCCGTCCTCCGCCCTCTTCAGGGCCTTGATCTGGGATACGGTCACCTTGAAGGGTATCTTCTCGGTTCCCGCGTAGGGGTATTCCTCGAATACGGGGAATCCGTTCTTATCGTACGCCTCGGGGATCAGGGCCAGATCGGTCTCCAAGGTCTCATCCTCGGGAACATCCGTCACATCATCGTCGGGGGTATCCGTATCCTCCGTCTCCTCTCCTTCCTCCTCCGGAACAAAGAACTTAGGCAAACATTCAAATCCGTCGAATCTCATGGGACATCTGACGGAGCCGACGAGCTTCTCGTTTCTCTGCTCGAAAATATCGTTGATACCGGAAGCTGCGGAAAGGCGCATGATACCCGCGATCATCTGAACGGCGATACCGCCCTTGGAAGCGAGCCAGAAACGTCTGGAGATCTTATCCTTCGCCTGCTTCCTCAAAAGCCTGTAGGCATTGTTAAGACTGTCGCCTGCCCCGAACTTCACAGGAAGGATGACGCTCAGCATCTTCTGGGGTCTCGTAAGAGCAACATACAGAAGTCTCATCTGCTCGGCATTATCCTCCAGAAGACGGCCTTCATCGTAGGAAAGCGTTTCCAGGGAGGGCGTCACCTTAAGTTCCTCACCGTCAAGATCCGAGAAGACGATACCGTTCTCGGGGTGGAACCTGACGATGCCGGAATCCGAATCGGACACCTTATCATCGAGACCCGCCACGATAACGCACTTAAACTGCAAGCCCTTGCTGCCGTGGATACTCATACAACGGATCTTGCCCTCCGAATCCGTCTTGGAAGATACGGAACCCGACTTTCCCATGGAGATCTTCATCTCTTCTAAGTTCCGGGCAACGGAGGCGATGTCGCTTCCGAATCTCAGGAAGTTATCGCAGCACCAGTTCTTGAACATGCTGAGCTTGGATCTCCTGCCCTCGCAATCGGCCACGATCCCCGTATCGATGTACAGGCGGTCCAGAAGTTCCGCTATATCCGTCATGACAAAGGATGCCCTGACATCGTCGTACCAATCGAGGAAATCCGATGTCCTCTTCTTAAGGTCTCCCTCGGGGGCCTCCGCGGCGTAGACCCTGAGCCTGTTAATGAGATTTCCCGTGGAGACATCGTACTTCCTCGTCCTGCAGAAGACGGTTATCTTTCCGACCTCCTCCAGGGTAAAGTTCGAGATCCTGTAACCCGCGAGGAGAAGTCCCGCAAGATAATCGTCACGGAGCTCATTACTTAAGGCTATTATCGTATTACATAATCCGTGGATATCATCGTCGCCGAAGATCTTAAGTTCGTCGGCAAACTTGGCCGGGTATCCGTTCTCCGTCAGGAATTCCGAGAGCTCCAAAGCCATCTTATTCTTCCTTGTAAGGATACAGATATCGGAAAGTTCCACCCCCGATCCCGTATAGTGGATCACTTCTTCGAGGACCGTTTCCCTTGTGGCTTCCGCGCTCTTTATGTTCGAAGTATCCGGCATTCTGACCCTGGGAAGGACAGGCGGCTCACCGTCGCCTTCAAATTCTATCTCCGGCACCTCAGAGGGGTGTATGAGCTTCTGCTTATCGTCGTAGTCGATCTCGGCTCCGTCGCCGGTCATTATCTGGGAGAAGATGATATTAACGAAGTCAATGATCTCCTTGCTGCTCCTGAAGTTGCAGTTAAGGGTCTTGAGTTCTCCGCAACTTCCCTCCCTTTGGTATTCCTTTGAAAGATCCAGGAAGAGCTTGGGTTCCGCATTACGGAACTTATAGATGCTCTGCTTCACATCGCCGACCATCACCAGGTCCGGCTTCCCGAAGCGATCCCCGGACAGATACCGGAGAAGCTGCTCCTGCACCAGGTTGCTGTCCTGGTATTC
>DNAE01000227.1:0-3919 GCA_003543635.1 Clostridiales bacterium
AGGACATCAACCTCCACTTCACCGGGGATATCCACGCCATAACGGCCGCCAACAATCTCCTCGCCGCCATGATCGACAACCATATCTATCAGGGCAACGAGCTCAACATCGATAAGGACCGCATCCTCTGGAAGAGATGTGAGGACATGAACGACAGGAGCCTTCGCAACATCACCATCGGTGTGGGCGGCGGCACCAACGGCATCGAGCGCAGTGACTACTTCACCATCACAGCGGCCTCCGAGGTCATGGCCATCCTCTGCCTTGCAAGCGATACCGAGGACCTCAAGGAGAGGCTCCGTTCCATCGCCGTTGCCTACGACATGGAGGGCAAGATCGTCACCGCCGGTGACCTCAACGCCCAGGGCGCCATGGCTACCCTTCTCAAGGACGCCATCTGCCCCAACCTGGTCCAGTCCCTGGAGCATGTACCCGCCTTCGTACACGGCGGACCCTTTGCAAACATATCCCACGGATGTAATTCCGTTATCGCCACCAAGGCGGGACTCAAGTTCTCCGATATCCTCATAACCGAGGCGGGATTCGGCGCGGATCTGGGAGCTTTCAAGTTCCTGGACATCAAGTGCAGAAGGGCCGGGATCTGGCCCGACGCCTGCGTCATCGTATCCACGGTAAGATCCCTTAAGTACAACGCGGGTATCGACAAGAGCGAACTCACCATCCCCAACGTGGATGCGGTGAGAAAGGGATTCCCCAACCTTGCCAAGCACATAGAGAACATGACATCCTTCGGCATTCCCGTCATCGTCGCCTCCAACCGTTTCCTCACGGATACGGACGAGGAGATCGCGGCCATGAAGGAACTCTGCGAGGAGATGGGCGCCAAGTATGCACCCGCCGAGATATTCGCCAAGGGCGGCGAAGGCGGCATCGAGCTTGCCGAGAAGGTACTGGAGGTACTGGACGAGGACCGTCCCAAGAAGCCCGTATTCTGCTACGAACTCGAAGACAGCATCGAGGATAAGATAACGAAGGTGGCAACGAAGATCTTCGGCGCCGCCGATGTCCGGATCCTCCCCGAGGCAAGGGAACTCATCAAGGAGTTCACCAACTCCGGCTACGGTCACCTTCCCATCTGTATCGCCAAGACCCAGTATTCCCTTTCCGACGATCCCAAGAGACTTGGCCGTCCCGAGGGCTTCACCCTTACGGTCAGGGATGTAAGGCTCTCGGCAGGTGCCGGCTATCTGGTCATCCTGACGGGTAAGATCCTCACCATGCCCGGACTTCCCGCACACCCGGCAGCCCTCGACATCGACATAGACAAAGACGGAACCATCACGGGACTGTTCTGACAGATGAAAAGGCCCAATCCGACTTTTCTTACAAAAGCCGTTGAGATAAGAGAAAAGCGACACCACAGGGCGAGGGTGATAATCATCGTCCTGGTCGTGCTGACTCTCCTTACCGTATTCATCCTCAAGGTTGCCTCCATGCAAAAGCTCTATAAGGAGGAATATCCTGAGCTCGTGGGAGCAGGCACTTCCACGGCGGGAACCACCGAGGAGAGCGAAGAGGAGACCCGCGAGACCTCCGAAGCAACAGAGACGGCTGATACAACAGAAGAGACCACGGAACAGATCCTTGCTCCCGTGGTGGCCACGGAGACCACGGTACAGACCGAGGCGGCCACCGAGTCCACCGCCCAGAACAACTCCCCGGACCCCTTCACGGAAGCTGAGAGCGTGACCTTCCGCTCCTCCTATCCCCTTCAGACCATTTCCCACGAAGACAGGGACGTGCGTCTCGACGATCTCAAGCAGAGTGTCACCGACTACATAAACAGCAATCCCGGAGAGAGGATCGCCTTCAGATATATTAATCTCAGCTCCAACGAGACCCTGGGAATAAACGATCTGGAGCCCATCGTTCCCGCGGGATCCTTCTCCCTGCCCATCTCCATCGCCTTCCGTCAGAGGATAAACAACGGATGGAATACGGATACGGCAACGGTAACATACCAGGGGGAAGATGCCCCGGAGGGTTCCTCCTATATAGCCGATACCTACGAAAGCGGCAAGCAGTTCTATCTGCGCACCTGCCAGTACCTGGCCCTTACCCGCAATGACAACCTCGCCCTTTCCTACATGCTGAATGCCATGGGGGGAATAGAGAACAACTGGACCACCATAGGCTCCATCTCCTCCTATATCAACTATACGGAGAGCATCATATACCGGGACAGGAATGATAATCTCCAGAGAGGTCCCCACAGATCCTCCGTCTACGATATGGCGGCCTATGCCGAGTACTTATATATTAACTATATTAATTACCCGGATGTATACCAGAGCATCATCAACGACATGAGCGAGAGCCAGATGCCCACGGGATTCTCCACCGCCTTCGCCGAAGGCACCCTGATCCTTCACGTGAGCGGAAGGAACGTGGACTACGAGGCCTATACCGATGTGGCCATTATCGATGCTGAAGAACCCGTGGTACTTGTGGTATATTGCGAATGCGCCTCCGCCGACAGGGCGGCGACCATCCAGGCTGACCTGGCAACGTATGTGGCACGTTATTTAACTTATTGCCATTCGTAAGAAAAAGTATGTTATACTCATATATGTTCATCCCGTGTGATCTGTGGCCGGGACGGGTCTTGTGCAATTCGCTCCCGTGAACCCTGTCAGGTCCGGAAGGAAGCAGCAGTAAGCGGATCTGTGTTTGTGCCGCAAGGGTGCCTGCCCGACTGCAGTTCAGACGGGATGAACTTTTTTATAACTATGGAACACGTTGCATTATACAGACAGTTCAGACCCAAAACCTTTGACGAGATCGTGGAGCAAAAGGCTCCGGTCGCGGCTCTTAAGCAGAGCGTCCGCACCGGAAGGATAGGTCACGCCTACCTTTTCTGCGGTCAGAGAGGTACCGGTAAGACCTCCATCGCCAGGGTATTTTCCAGGGCCATTAACTGCGAGAACCCCAAGGACGGAAACCCCTGCAACGAATGTCCCACCTGTAAGGGCATCCTGGACGGAAGTCTTATGGATGTCATCGAGATCGATGCCGCCAGCAACAGGAGCATCGACAATATCAGAAAGATATGCGAAGAGGTCACCTACTCTCCCTCCAAGGCAAGTCATAAGGTCTACATAATAGACGAGGTCCACATGATAACCACGGACGCCTTCAATGCCCTGCTCAAGACGCTGGAGGAACCTCCCAAGCATGCCGTCTTCCTTTTCGCCACGACGGAGCCCCACCAGATCCCCGCCACCATACTTTCAAGGTGTCAGAGGTTCGATTTCAGAAGGATCTCCCAGGAGGCCATCGAAGGAAGACTGAGATATATATCGGATCAGGAGAAGATCGATATAGACGACGATGCCTTAAGGCTCATCGCCTCCCTTTCCGACGGAGCCATGAGAGATGCCATCTCCATCCTGGACCAGGCGGCCTCCGCAGCGGATAACAAGAAGATAACGGCAGCGGACATCGAGAGCATGACGGGAACAGTAAACACCGACTTCCTCGCCGCCATGGCCGAGATACTCATAGAGGGCAGATACGACGAGCTCCTCATCAAGTGCGATGAGCTCGCAAGAAGCGGAAGAGATACCATCCAGTTCACCTTGGATCTGGCGGGTTTTTTCAGGAACCTCCTTATCGTAAGGACGGTACCCGAACCCTGGAACCTGATCCCCGCCTCCCCCGCCACCTATACAAAGATGTACAACGTGGCAAATAAGACGAGTTCACAGACCCTGGTGGCCTTTGTTTCCATGCTCTCCAAGATCGTATCGGACCTTAAGTGGTCCCCCTCCGTAAGGACATCCTTCGAGATCTCCCTCCTCCGCCTCTGCGGAAGAAAGGTCAAGATGGAGGAGCCCCTGACTCCCCTGGTGATCCCCGACTTCGCCAAAAAGCAGGCAGAAGCGGCCAAGTCAGTCTC
>DNAE01000227.1:4062-6864 GCA_003543635.1 Clostridiales bacterium
CCCGAGGAGAAGAAGGAAGCCCCTGCCGCAGATCCCCTTGAATCGATCAAGGCAAGGATCGACCTTATGAAGGCAAAGACGACGATACCGGCCCCCGCCCCCGCACCCAAGGAGGAGCCCGAGATCGTCATGCACGATATAATCCCCGATAAGACGGAAACGGAGGAAGAGACCGAAGACGAGACTCCCATGGAGAATCAGATGGATATCTTCTCCATCCCCGAGAAGAAGCCGGAACCTGCTCCTTCACCTGCACCGGCTCCCGCGCAGAGCGTCAGGCCCGCCAATCCCTTTGCCGGGCTCTCCGACTCTTTCCTGGATGACGTTAAGATAGGAGACGAGCCCGGGAGCGATCTTTATGAGCCCACGGGAAGGATCGGGGAGACCAGAAAAACAGCCCTTTCCGCTGCAGTGGAGGCTAATCCCATCGTCACCCGCAAGGAGACCGCGCTTCCCGTCTTTGAAGAGGGCACGGACCCCTCCAGGGTATGGGACGTTATCTTGGAAAGGGTGGAACGGGATGACTTCATCCTTCACTCCTTCCTCTCCAAGGCGACCCTCAGGACCACCGGCGAAGATGCGTATATCATATTCGGCGATCAGGACAGGAACATAATCGAACAGCTCAAGGGAGACCCCAACTATAAGAAGGTCTCCACCGACATAAAGAACTCGCTTCAGGGCATCAATCACGTATTCTTAAGTACGGAGGCCATGCTCAGCAACAAGTTTAAACGGGCAGACGGCAACGGCGGTGCCACCGCCCCGAATGCCGGAGTTAACGATTTCATAAATCAATGTAAGGAAATGGGTATCAATACTGAGATCCATTTCGGAGACGATTAAGGAGGAATAAAGAAATGGCAAAAGGATTCAGAGGCGGTATGCCCGGAAACATGGGAAATCTCATGGCACAGGCTCAGAAGATGCAGCGCCAGCTCGAGGAGACACAGAATGAGGTCAAGCTCCTCCGCATCAACGGCACGGCAGGCGGCGAGCAGGTAAAGCTCACCCTGGGCGGCGACCACGTTATCTACGGACTTGAGATCTCCCCCGAGGTCATCGATCCCGAAGATCCGGAGCTCCTTTCCGATCTTATCATCGCAGCCTACAACCAGGCTAACGAAGAGCTTGAAAAGCAGTCCGCAGCCATGATGGAAAAGGTTACGGGCGGAGTTAAGCTTCCCTTCTGATGAGCCGATATTCACCTTCGGTACAAAACCTCATAAATAAGCTTTCCGCGCTTCCCGGTATCGGTCCCAAGTCGGCCCAGCGTTTGGCATTCCACATCCTTTCCATGTCGGATGCCGAGGCGGGGGATCTTTCCTCTGCCATTACTGAGGCGCATAAGCTTACCATCAGGTGCTCTTCCTGTCAGAACTTCACCGACCGCGACCCCTGCCCCATCTGTTCGGATCCCGCCAGGGACAAGTCGGTGCTCTGCGTGGTGGAATCCCCCAGGGATGTTTCCACCTTCGAAAGGATCCACGAGTACAAGGGCCTCTACCACGTACTCCACGGGGTATATAACCCCGCCGCGGGCAGGAACAACACGGGCATCACGCTGGATAAGCTTTTCGAGAGGCTCACCCGGCACAGTGAGATAAAAGAGATAATAATGGCCACGAACCCCACGGTGGAGGGCAATGCCACGGCACTTTACGTGTCCAGGCTCCTCCGGGATTCCGGCATCAAGGTCACGAAGCTCGCCTCGGGTCTGCCCATGGGCGCCGAGCTGGAGTTCTCCGATGACCTGACTTTGGCAAACGCCCTCAAGGCAAGGGTGGATATCAGTTCATGAGACTGGATAAGTTCCTCAAGGTATCAAGGATAATCAAGAGACGCACCGTCGCCAACGATGTGTGTTCCGCCGGACGTGTCACCGTAAACGGCAAGGACGCCAAGCCCGGGGTCAAGCTCAAGGTGGGCGACGTGGTGACCATTCTCTTCGGAAACGGCAAGGTCAGCTTCAGGGTCCTCTCCCTGAGTGACAATGTCCGCAAGGAAAATGCCGCCGAGATGTACGAGATCCTGGAAGAGGAGTAATATTACAGTTCGGTTAAAAAAGAAGTATGCCTATTCTTCTTACTATCCCCTAAAGGTAAAATAAAGCATGTGATCTTTAAAGGAGGTAACTTGCTTTGACCAAGAGAAGAAGCTCGGGTACGAGAAATCTTATCTTCACCGTCGTTCTCATAGCATTCGTGGTGGTCGGTATCCTTTGTGCCACCAGGCTTTACGATGTCAGCAACAGAAAGGCAAGGCTCCTGGAGGAAAGAAGACAGCTGGAGGCCCAGAAGCAGCAGCTGATCGACAAGAATAATGCCATCCTCGCCCAGGGCAGCAGGGGCTCCGACCGCGTTTACGTTGAAGGCGTGGCAAGGGAGCAGCTGGATATGGTATATCCCGGCGAGATCGTTTTCCGCGTTACCGGAGAATAATACTCATTCCGTTTGTTTTATCTGGAATTTATCGAACTTGACTTTGTCGGTGAACTGACCGGCGAAGAAGACAGTCTGTCTGAAAGCCGCAAACTCATGGGTATTCTTGCTCATCCACATGGGAGCGGGCACATCCATTTCCTTACAGAGCAATATGAGCGCGCACTCGAGCTCCTTGGAAAACTTCATGGAAGGATCCGAGAACTCCACCTCGCGTATGGCGGTAAGCTTATTGGAAACGAAAAGTCTGCCTTCTAATCTCATTGCCACTATTTTGCCTTGTTTAGAACTTAAAGTAAATACCGAAGATGGTATCATATAGTTGTTCTAAGTAATTGTTCCTTACTTCATAACACCCTCC
>DNAE01000067.1 GCA_003543635.1 Clostridiales bacterium
CTTATGCTCATCGACCTCAGGGGTACGGGCATCACAGGTAAGGAACTCCAGCTCCGTCTTGACGACTGCAACATTACGGCCAACAAGAATACCATTCCCTTCGATCCCGAGAAGCCTTTCATTACTTCCGGTGTAAGAGTCGGTACTGCAGCAGTTACCGCAAGGGGAATGAAGGAAGAGGATATGGTGGAGATCGCTGATCTTATCTCCCTTTGCATCTTCGATTACGAGAACAAGAAGGAAGAAGTCATCTCCCGTGTTGCCGCTCTTACGGCTAAGTATCCCATCTATCCCGAACTCAAGTAATGGGATCCGATGATTTAAATAAAAAGCCCCTGGCTTACAGAATGGCTCCCCGTGATCTGACAGAGTATGTCGGTCAGGAGCATATAATCGGAAAAGGTAAGATGTTAAGAAGGATGATCGAGGCAGACCGTCTGTCCTCGATCATCCTTTTCGGTCCTCCGGGAACCGGAAAGACGGCCCTTGCCAGGGTCATCGCCAATTCCACATCTTCGCGCTTTGCCACCCTCAACGCCGTGACGGCGGGAGTGGGTGATATCAAGAACGTTATTGCGGATGCCACCAATCCCATCCTTTCCGAAGGGAAGAGGACCGTCCTTTTCATCGATGAGATCCACCGGTTCAATAAGCTTCAGCAGGATGCGCTGCTCCCCTTTGTGGAGGACGGCACGGTCATCCTCGTGGGAGCCACCACGGAAAATCCCTTCTTCGAAGTGAATAAGGCCCTTGTTTCCAGGTCCACGGTCCTGCAGCTCCATTCCCTCACGGAGGATGACATCGTAAAGGTGCTCACCAATGCCCTGAAGGACCCTTTGAGGGGATACGGCAACACGGATGTTTCCGTTTCCGAGTCTACCTTGAGGAAGATGGCAGTGCTTTCCGGAGGCGACGCCAGAAATGCCCTTAAGGCACTGGAGCTTGCCGTTATCACGACGCCTCCGGACGCCAAGGGTACCATCGTGGTAACCGACGAGGTGGTCAGCGACTGTATGCAGAAGAGGACCGTTCTTTTTGATAAGGACGGGGAGAACCATTACGATAATATATCCGCCATGATCAAGTCCATGAGGGGCTCGGATCCGGATGCGGCGGTCCTCTATCTTTCCCGTGCCCTGGCGGCAGGGGAGGACATCGAGTTCCTGGCCCGCCGTATAATGATCTGCGCCGCCGAGGATGTGGGACTTGCAAATCCCAATGCGCTCCTTATTGCCGTAGCGGCTTATCAGTGTGCCGCCGCGGTGGGTATGCCCGAGGCGCGTATACCCCTCTCCGAAGCATGTATCGCAGTAGCTTCGTCTCCCAAGTCCAATGCCGCGTATCTCGCGGTTGATAAGGCCCTTTCTGATGTAAGGTCCAAGGATACGGGTGCGGTGCCCCTCCATCTGCGCAATGCTCCGGCGTCCGGCATGAAGGACCTGGGTTATTCCGTGGGATATAAGTATCCCCATGATTATCCTGGGCATATAACCGCCCAGCAATATCTTCCCGATGCCGTTAAGGACACCGTCTACTACGAGCCCACGGATATCGGATATGAGAAGAAGATCGCCGACTATCTGGCGTATGTTAAGAAAATGACCGAAGGTGAAGTCTGATGAGAAAGAAGAGTCTGTTGTTGTTTATATTGAGCCTGGCCCTTTTGCTTTGCGCCTGCACTAAGACCGTCAGGATAGACGAGGCCGTTACCGTCTCCAATGTTAATCTGTCGGCATCGGGTGCCGCCAGGGGATTTATCCAGGCCATATTTACCGACGACAGGGAGCTTTTCTATGCGGCTTTTCCAGAATCCTTCGTGGACCGGCTGGGGGATGAGGATCCCCTTGCTGTCTATTCCGATATGGTGGATCCCGATTACGAGTTCTACGGAACGGAATTTACCGCCTCCAACGACTACACGGAGGAGAACGGTTACAATGCCGATCTCATGAGGGAAAACATCTCCTTTTTCCATAATGTGGAGGAATCCCTTATAACGGATATCAACATCGTTAAGATGAGGGTCTATTTCACATCGGGTGCGGAATACGTATCCACGGACGTATATGTCGTTGTCTATAAGGCGGACAACAACTGGTATGCCTATGAGCTCCAGAATGCGGATGCGGAGTTTGCCGCCTGATCAGATCTCCTCTGTAAAGAGCTTTCTGCCCTTGAAGTAGCAGAGCTCGTTGATCCCCAGGGACTTGAGGTAGGAGGCGGTCTTACCGAAGTGGATGCCCAGTGTCTCGGGCGTGTGGGAATCGGAGCCGATGGAGATGAGCTTTCCCCCCATGCTTATATATCTCTCGAGGATCTTCCTGTCGGGCATGATGTGCGCGGAGGACTTCCTTATCTGAGCTTCTATGGATCTTGTGTTTATCTCCAAGGCCTTCTCCTTTGAGATCATGGTCTCAAAGAGTGCGTCGAATTCCTCCGGGCAGTCGTCGTAGAAGACGGTCTCATCCTTTACGGGATTATATCTGTTCACGTAATCGTAGTGGGCGATGATGTCGTAGTTGTTGCATCTGTCGGCCATCTCCGCCATCTTTCCGATGTAGATCCTGTGACGTTCGCGACGCTCGGTCTTATAGACGATGTCGCTGTAGTATACATCCCTGTTTCCGAACAGGTGGTTACTTAAGATCACTATATCGAAAAAGTTCTCGTTTACGGTCCTGTCGATCTTTTCCGCAGTGGTGGTCTGGTATCCGAACTCGATACCCTTGAGAAGCTCCACCTGATCCTTGTATCTTTCCTTCCAGAGCTTGAATTCGTTGTCGTAGAGCTTAAGGTCGAAGGTCCGGATATTATCGCCGGGATCGGGGTTATCTATCTCGTAGTGCTGGGTGATGCCGACTCTCCTGATATCCTTGCTCACGGCGGAGGCCACGAGCTCTTCTATGGTCATGTCGGCATCGGGTGAAAACTCATGGGTATGGTTATGTGTATCGGTGTACATATTTTTGCTCTTTTCAATAGTCTATTTATTGTTTTTAATGATATCATAATAGGGTAAAAATTAGTAAAAGAGGTGCTTTCAATGGCCAAAGACAAAAAGTTATTTGCTGAGTTCCCCAACCTTTACAAGGACATAAAGAAGGATGATCTGGAGTCCTGTATGGATTTTGCAGAGGAGTATAAGACCTTCCTCGACATGTCCAAGACGGAGAGGGAATTTGTTGCCAATTCCATAGCGGCAGCCGAGGATCTGGGATTCAAGGATATCGCCAAGGCAAAGAAGCTCAAGGCGGGGGATAAGGTATATTCCTCCGTTAAGGATAAGGGATTGCTCCTGGCAGTCATCGGTAAGAAGCCTGCGAGCGGCGGCATGAACATCCTCGGAGCTCATGTGGATTCCCCCAGGCTCGACCTTAAGCCGAATCCCGTATATGAGGATACGGAGGCTGCTTATTTCAAGACCCACTACTACGGGGGCATCAAGAAGTATCAGTGGACGACGATCCCCCTCGCCATCCACGGCGTCATCTATACGACGGACGGAAAGAAGCATGATATCTGCATAGGAGAGAAGGACGAGGATCCCATCTTCTATATCACGGATCTCCTTCCTCATCTCGGAAACGAGCAGATGAAGAAGAATGCCTCCGAGTTCATCCCCGGTGAGGATCTTACGGTGGTCATCGGCGGCATGCCCTTGAAGTCCAAGGAGAAGGAGAACGAGAAGGAGCCCTACAAGGCATATGTCCTCAAGTATCTGAACGATAAGTACGGCATCGTTGAGAAGGACTTCGTAACGGGTGAACTGGAGATCGTTCCCGCAGCGAAGGCGAGGGATGTGGGATTCGACCGCGCATTCATCGCAGGCTACGGCCACGACGATAAGGTCTGCGCTTATCCCGCTCTTATGGCAGTACTTGCCCAGGAGAGACCCGAGAAGACCTGTGTCTGCATGCTGACCGATAAGGAGGAGATCGGATCTTACGCCAACTCCGGTGCCCAGTCCATGCTCTATGAGAACTTCCTCATGGAGATCGTGGCCAAGCAGGGTGACGGAACGGTGGATATCCTCACCTTCAGAAAGGCCCTTGCCGCATCCAAGATGCTCTCCACGGACGTTTCCAACGCATATGATCCCAAGTATGCGTCGGTATCCGATCCCAGGAACTCCGCGTATATGTCCCACGGTCTCAAGCTCGAGAAGTATGTGGGCGCCAGGGGTAAGTCCGGTACCAACGAGGCAACGGGTGACTTCGTTGCCGAGATCACGGGTATCTTCGAGAAGAATTCCATTCCCTGGCAGACGGGCGAGCTCGGTAAGGTGGATGCCGGCGGTGGCGGAACCATCTCCGCTTATATGGCTAAGTTCGGTATGAACGTTATCGACGCGGGTGTCCCCGTATGGTCCATGCACGCCCCTTATGAAGTTATTTCAAAGATAGATCTTTACTACACCTATCTTGCTTACAGGGCATTCATAGAGAATATCTGATGTCATCGGGAAAGGGGAGATACGGCCCGCGGGAAAAGAAGACTTCCATCAAGAACAGCATCGGAAGGCTGCTCATTTTCCTTGCGCTCCTTATCATCCAGTTCTACTGGGTCTACAACTTACTTGTAAACCTGGATAAGAAGTATCCCATATTGAGCACCGTTGCGGAGGTACTCGCGCTCTTACTGGTGGTGGTCATCAACGAGAATAATTCAAACGTTTCCATGAAGGTACCGTTCATCATACTGATACTGGCGGTACCCTTCATGGGCGTTCTGCTCCTTATCCTGTTGGAGTTTTCCTCCAATACCTGGAGGATCAGGAGGCGTTTCCGGGATATCGATTCCAAGCTTGCTCCGTATCTTTCCTCCAAGAAGGATCTTCTCGGGGAGATAGGAAAGGAGAGCCGCAGGGCCAAGAATATCTTCAGGTATCTTAAGAACTATGCGGGATACCCCGCCTATAACGATACGGATATCAAGTATTTCAAGGAGGCGTCCCTGGCTCTGGACGATCTTGTGGAGGACCTTAAGTCGGCCCGGGATTTCATCTTCATGGAATATCATGCCATCGAGGATCGGGAATCCTTCAGAAGGATACACGAGGTGTTACGGGAGAAGGCGGCCTCCGGGGTGGAGGTCAGGATCCTTTACGACGACATCGGAAGCTTCGTCTTCATAAACCATGATTTCATCAAGAGGATGGCGGAGGATAAGATCAAGGCAAGGGTGTTTAATCCCATGATGCCGGTCTTCAATCTCTTCATCAACAACAGGGACCACAGGAAATATACGATAATCGACGGCAAGGTGGCCTTCACCGGAGGCTTTAATATCGCCAACGAGTATTTCAACGTGACATCCCCCTACGGTCACTGGAAGGATACGGGCGTCCGTATCGAAGGACCTGCAGTGGACAGCTTGACCTCCATGTTCCTTGAAATGTGGAATGTCTCCAAGAAGAAGGATCAGGATACGGATATGTCCCGATTCTTTAACAGGGCGGAGCCCCAGGTGACGGAGAGGGGATTCATATGTCCCTATGCCGACAG
>DNAE01000183.1:0-3938 GCA_003543635.1 Clostridiales bacterium
GCAAAAGAAGACCTCGCATCCCTCATAGATCTCATTAGGAACGGCAAGCCCGGGGAAGAGAAGCCCGGGAAGCTGCAAAGCGACATCAGGCCCCTTTTCTCTTCAGAGGAATACTGCGGCATGGTGGAAAGGGCTAAGCATTACATCAAGGAGGGGGATATCTTCCAGGTGGTGCTCTCCAACCGCTTCGAGGCCGACTACGAGGGCTCCCTTCTTAATGTATACAGGATCCTCAGGACCACAAATCCCTCCCCCTATATGTTCTACTTCTCCGGCACTGATGTGGAGGTTGCGGGAGCCTCCCCGGAGACCTTGGTGAAGCTTGACGGGGACACCCTTTATACATACCCCCTGGCCGGAACCCGTCCCAGGGGAGAAACGGCCGAGGAGGATCTCAGACTGGAGGAGGAGCTCCTCTCCGATCCCAAGGAACTTTCAGAACACAATATGCTGGTGGACCTGGGAAGGAACGATATCGGCAAGATATCGGAGTTCGGATCCGTGAACGTCAGGGAACTTCACACCATCCTCCGCTTCTCCCATGTCATGCATATAGGTTCCACGGTCAAGGGTACCATCAGACCTGAGTGCGACGCCGTGGATGCCGTGGACGCGATCCTTCCCGCGGGCACCCTGTCCGGAGCTCCCAAGATCAGGGCTTGTCAGATCATTAACGAGCTGGAGAACAACAAGAGGGGCATCTACGGAGGTGCCATCGGATACATGGATCTGTCGGGAAACCTGGATACCTGTATCGGCATAAGGATCGCCTACAAGAAGGGCAACAGGGTATTCGTGAGATCCGGTGCGGGGATCGTTTACGATTCCGTTCCGGAGAAGGAATACAGGGAAACATTAAACAAGGCCGCGGCGGTGATAAACGCCATCAAGGCGGCTCAGGACGAAGAGATCTGAGGAGGTTTTAAATGGTACTGCTAATAGATAACTACGACAGCTTTTCCTATAACCTTTATCAGCTCATAGGCTCCCTGGAGCCGGACATAAAGGTGGTGCGGAACGACGAGCTCACCGTGGAGGAGATAGAGGCGCTTTCCCCGGATGCCATCGTCATCTCCCCGGGTCCCGGAAGACCCGAGGATGCCGGGGTGTGCATGGAGGTGATAAAAAGGCTCGGTCCCTCCTTCCCCATACTCGGGGTGTGCCTCGGTCACCAGGCCATATGTGCGGCATACGGTGCAACGGTGACCTACGCCCGGGAACTCATGCACGGCAAACAGTCGGAGGTGGAGATATCCTCCTCCTGTGAGCTTTTCGCCGGGCTGTTCGTTAAGATCCCCGTGGCAAGGTATCACTCCCTTATAGCGAAAAGGGACACCATCCCCGAGTGTCTCGAGGTCACGGCGGAGACGGAGGACGGCGAAGTGATGGCGGTCAGGCACAGGGAATACCAAGTATACGGAGTACAGTTTCACCCCGAATCCATAATGACCCCCGGGGGAAAGATAATGATGGAAAACTTTTTAAACATAAGGAGGAACGGAAAATGATCAAGGAAGCAATCGAGAAGATCGTAAACAAAGAGGATCTCACCTACGACGAGGCATATACCGTCATGAACGAGATCATGGACGGGAAGACCACCCAGACCCAGAATGCGGCATTCCTGGCGGCCCTCTCCACAAAATCCGCCAGAGCGGAGACCACGGACGAGATCGCGGGATGCGCCGAGGCCATGAGGTCCCACGCAACGAAGGTGGAAACGGATCACGACATATTCGAGATCGTGGGAACGGGGGGAGACAACGCCCAAAGCTTTAACATCTCCACCGTATCCGCCATCGTGGCGGCATCGGGGGGAGTCAAAGTTGCCAAGCACGGTAACCGCGCCGCCTCTTCCAAGTGCGGTACCGCGGACTGTCTGGAGGCCCTGGGTGTAAATATAAACCAGGATCCCGACCTTTGCAGAACACTTCTGGATGAGGTGGGAATGTGCTTCTTCTTCGCCCAGAAATACCACACCTCCATGAAGTATGTGGGCGCTGTGAGAAAGGAGCTCGGATTCAGGACCGTGTTCAATATCCTGGGTCCCCTGACCAATCCCGGAAGCCCAAAGATGCAGTTGCTGGGCGTGTACGACGAATACCTTATCGAGCCCCTGGCAAGGGTATTGATCTCCCTGGGAGTCAAGAGGGGAATGGTGGTCTACGGTCAGGATAAGCTGGACGAGATCTCCTTAAGTGCACCCACCACCATCTGCGAATTCAAGGACGGATGGTACAAGGTATATAGCATCACCCCCGAGCAGTTCGGATTCGAAAGATGCACGAAGGAGGATCTTAAGGGCGGAACCCCGGAGGAGAATGCGAAGATCGCCGTGGATCTGCTCAAGGGTCAGAAGGGCCACAAGAGGAATACGGTGCTCCTTAACGCGGGTGCATCCCTTTATATCGCAGGAAAGGCTGATTCCTTTGAGAAGGGTATCGAGCTTGCCGCCGAACTCATCGATTCCGGCAAGGCTTACGAGACTTTACAGAGATTCATAGAAGTATCCAACAGATGAATAACATATTAGAAAAGATAGCCGATAAGACAAGGGAACGGGTGGAAGCGTCCAAGAGGATCGTTTCCCCGGAAAAGATGCGTGACCTGGCCCTGTCCCTTCCCCGGGGAGACGGAGCCTTCGGGAAGGCTCTGGGGAAGGAGGGGATGTCCTTCATCCTGGAGTGCAAAAAAGCATCCCCCTCCAAGGGGATAATAGCCGAGGATTTCCCCTATCTCGATATCGCGAAGGACTATGAGAGGGCGGGTGCCTCCGCCATATCCGTGCTCACGGAACCCCACTGGTTCAAGGGGGATATCTCGTATCTTAAGGAGATATCCGGGAAGGTTTCCGTTCCCTGCCTGCGCAAGGATTTCACCGTGGACGAGTATATGATCCACGAGGCGAAGGTGAACGGCGCCTCGGCGGTGCTCCTGATCTGCTCCATCCTCACCGCGGCGGAGTTGGAAAGATATCTGGGACTTTGCGCGGAGCTGGGATTATCGGCTCTGGTGGAGGCCCATGACGAGGAGGAAGTGAGGACCGCCGTTTCCTGCGGAGCGGGGATAATCGGAGTCAATAACAGGGATCTTAAGGATTTCTCCGTGGATTGCACCAACTGTCTCCGCCTCAGGGATATTGTCCCGGGAAATGTACTGTTCGTTGCCGAGAGCGGCGTTAAGACGGCATCCGATATAAAGACCTTACATGATAACAGGGTGGATGCTGTCCTGATCGGCGAGTCGGCCATGAGATCCCCCGACAAGGCGGGATTCATAAGGGAGCTGGTGAGCCTCATATGATCATAAAGATCTGCGGTCTTAGAAGGGAGGAGGATGTCTCCGCCGCCGTATCGGCGGGGGCGGATATCTGCGGGTTTATCCTGAGCCCCCGGTTTAAGAGATATATGGATCCCAAGGCCCTGGGAAATATCAAAGTTCCCGCGGGGGTATTAAAGGCGGGAGTCTTTGTGGACGAGAGCATACCCTATGTGATCTCCGCCGTCGGGGATGGCGGTGTCGACCTGATACAGCTCCACGGGGAGGAGGACGAGGATTACATCCGCGAACTTAAAGAAGCCCTTCCCGGCAAAAGGGTGATCAAGGTCTTCAAGGTAAAGGGACCTGAAGATATCGGAATGGGCAATGGGAGCAGCGCCGATCTCATTTTGCTGGACAGCGGAGTCGGCGGGACCGGAAGGGTCTTTGACCATTCGCTCTTGTCTGAGATCGAAAGAGATTATATACTTGCCGGTGGACTTAATGAGGACAATGTGTCCGGAGCCGTTTCAAACGGCGGGCCGCATCTTATGGGTGTCGATGTCAGTTCCGGCGTTGAGACGGAGGGGGTCAAGGATCCCGGTAAGATGAAGAGATTTGTAATAAATGCACGCAAGAGGAGTTCTTGAAATGAGTAACAAAAACGGAAGATTCGGCAT
>DNAE01000183.1:3991-4356 GCA_003543635.1 Clostridiales bacterium
CACGGCGGACAGTACATCCCCGAGACTTTGATGAATGCCGTAACCGAACTTGAGGAAGCATATAACAGATATAAGAACGATCCCGATTTTGTAAGGGAGCTGGATGAGCTCCTGAACGAATACGGCAACAGGCCCTCCAGACTCTACCATGCCCGGAAGATGACCGAGGATCTGGGGGGCGCCAAGATATACCTTAAGAGGGAGGACCTTAACCACACGGGTGCCCACAAGGTGAACAATGTCCTGGGTCAGGCCCTCCTGGCAAAAAAGATGGGCAAGACCAGGCTCATCGCCGAGACGGGTGCAGGTCAGCACGGCGTGGCGACTGCTACGGCGGCGGCTCTTTTCGGCATGGAGTGCGTGGT
>DNAE01000183.1:4452-10267 GCA_003543635.1 Clostridiales bacterium
GCTCCTGGGTGCGGAGGTCGTCCCCGTGAAGACGGGTACCGCCACCCTTAAGGATGCCGTGTCCGAGGCCATGCGCGAATGGACCAAAAGGATAGACGATACCCACTATTGTCTGGGCTCGGTAATGGGCCCCCATCCCTTCCCCACCATCGTCCGTGATTTCCAGGCCGTTATCTCAAAGGAGATAAAGGAGCAGATGATGGAGAAGGAGGGAAGACTTCCCGATGCGGTCATCGCCTGCGTGGGCGGCGGATCCAATGCCATCGGCTCCTTCTATAACTTCATAGAGGACAAGGACGTAAGGCTCATTGGCTGCGAGGCTGCGGGAAGGGGCATCGACACCTTCGAGACGGCGGCCACCGTCAACACGGGAAAGCTCGGTATCTTCCACGGCATGAAGTCCTACTTCTGTCAGGATGAATACGGCCAGATAGCCCCCGTCTATTCCATTTCCGCGGGACTTGATTACCCGGGTGTGGGTCCCGAGCACGCTTACCTCCACGATATCGGAAGAGCGGAGTATGTGGCTGTTACCGATGACGAGGCGGTGAACGCCTTCGAGTATCTCTCCAGGACGGAGGGTATCATCCCCGCCATCGAATCCTCCCACGCGGTGGCCTATGCAATGAAGATAGCGCCCACCCTTCCCAAGGATAAGATCATCGTGGTCACCATATCCGGCAGGGGCGATAAGGACTGCGCCGCAATAGCAAGATACAGGGGAGAAGATATCCATGAGTAATATAAGCAGAGCATTTGAAGGAAAGAAGGCATTTATACCTTTCATAACATGCGGTGATCCGGATCTCGAGACCACCTACAGGGCAGTTCTCGAGATGGCAGACAATGGTGCCGACCTGATCGAACTGGGGATCCCCTTTTCCGATCCCACGGCCGAGGGACCGGTTATCCAGGGAGCCAACCTCAGGGCACTCTCAAAGGGTATCACCACGGATGATGTATTCGATCTTGTTATAAGGATAAGAAAGTCCACGGACATCCCCATGGTCTTCATGACCTATGCCAACGTTGTCTTCTCCTACGGTTCCGAGAAGTTCATCTCCCGGTGCAAGGATGTGGGGATCGACGGCATCATCGTTCCCGACGTGCCCTTCGAGGAGAAGGAGGAGTTTGAACCCTACTGCCTGAAGTACGGTGTGGATCAGATCCTCATGGTATCTCCCACCTCCGCAGAGAGGGTGAAGAAGATCGCAGCGAATGCCCGGGGCTTTATCTATATCGTTTCAAGTCTCGGAGTAACAGGGCAAAGGAGCGAATTCGCATCCGGGATCGGAGATGTGGTCCGCATGATCAGGGAGACCACGGATGTTCCCTGCGCCGTGGGATTCGGAATATCCACCCCCGAACAGGCTAAAGCCATGGCTGATATCTCCGACGGCGCCATAATCGGTTCCGCCATCGTCAGGATCCTGGAGGAAAAGGGCGTTGAAGCTCCTTCCCATATCGGTGAATTCGTTAAGTCGATAAAAGACGCCCTCTGATCATTTTTCCATCTTCTTGCGGATGAAATACTCAAGGTAGCCCACCGCAAGTGCGGGGATAAGGAATAACAGGTAATAGTTATGGATGTAGGCGATATCCCCTTCCTTGACGGCAATTACCCAGACGCCTATGGTATAGATGACCCAGGTCAGAGCCATGATGTCCTTCTTGCCCCAGAAGAAGAAAAAGTAGGCGTTGATGAGGACACAGGTGAGGACCACGCCCACGACGGTGAAAGGGGTAAGGTAAGCGAAGGCATCGGAAAAGGGTGTTGCCCCGTTAACGAGATTTGCAGCCAGGACACCGATCGCTATGGGACCCCATCCCCAGAACAGGGGGATCTTAAGACCATCTTTGCCGTTTTTTATCGCCACTACGATCTTTACTATATAAAGGATCGCGAATACCGCCGCAAAGGCAAAAAACAGTATATAGGAGAACACCTCCACGGGTGTCGCATCCTCTGTTCCGAATATATCCATGTTCAATAATGCCATGATCGACACGAATGCTGCCGACAGACAGAGCCCGACAAGCGAGATCCATTCCGCTTTTTGAAGCTTGGTCATGATCTTTCCCTCCGAGTATGTATTCCTGATTGGATGATAGCATAAATTATGGTAGATTATCCCTATGCAAAAGAGAAACTGTCATAAATGTAACTGCGAATACGAGTACAACGAATCGGGGAACATGATGATCTTCTGCCCCAATTGCAAGCACAGTGATCTGCTTTGCTGCGACTTCGGATTCGGCCCCGTTACGCCCTGTAACATCGATCTGGGGGCAGAGAACGTGGCCAAGGTGATCTCGGAGGAGGACGGTTACAGGCTCATCTCCGAGAAGTTCCGTTTGGACAGGAAACTCACTTCCCGGTATATGGAGGCCCTGGGGGAAGCCGGGAACCTGATATCGGATCTCCTTTAGAAATCCACGAGGTATATACTTACCGCGATCTTAACGAAGGACCCCTTATGCTCGATGCCGGTAACGACGGCGGTGAGCTTTTTGCCGGCATCCATTAAACGGGCGAAGACCACGTTGTCTTTCTCGGGAACGTACCCCGCTTTCTTCTTGTCCTGTGACAGCATCATTATGGCGTTGGAGTCGAACTTGTTATCCTCCCGCAGAAGGAATAAACGGTCCCCCTCCTTTATCTCATCCAAAACGGTCTTGTCCTTAAGGTGGGATGTTCCCGCAACATAGGAATCAAAAAGATGTATCTCCCGGGTGAGGGGCTTTAAGAGATCCCCCAGACCTCCGCCGGCGGATATTCCCGCAAGCCCCGTTTCCATTTTGCTGAGTTCATTTGCCATATTACCCTCCGGTCAATTCATCAAGGACCTTACGAAGTTCCCCGCGGTAGTCCTCCCATTGTTTCTTCTCCTCCTGAAGCGCTTCCTTTTTCTGAGCCGTTGCTTCAGGGTCGTTAAGTACATATCTGTAGTTATAAGGATCGGTGGAGAGTATGGTCTTTATCTCTTCCTCGATCCTTCTGATCTTATCCTCGATATCTTCCACGACGATCTTGGAGGTGTCGATACCCTTGTCGGTCAGGGTGCGGCTTATCATGACCTGAAGCTCCTCAAGATCTTTCAGGTTATTGCACTTATAGGCGATGACGACCCTGTTCCAAAGCTCCATGAGCATCTGATCCTTCTCTGTCTCCGGGTTGATGTCCGGATGGATCATCTTAGCGATCTCCCTGTAGATCTTCCTTATCTTCAAGACGTCATATTCGGACAGCACCTTGCTCCTGAGGGAGGCCTCGTGGTCGCCTATCAGTCTCTCCAACTGCTCGTAATATGAGGTCATCTCGGATTCTATCATCCCGGCTATGGCCTCGGCGTCGGGATCGATGCCCCTGTTGATCATGGCCTGGGTGCGTTCAATGGTCTTCTTGAGCCTTATGCAATCGATCTTTATCTCGAATACGTCGATGATATCCCTGCCGAAGATCCTTATGTATTCATCATAATATTGGAGCGCCTCCTTTTGCAGCTTATCCCTGCGAAGGAGAAGTTCCTCATATCTCGGGTAGTCCCCGAGGGCTATCCTTATCATTTCCTCAGCCATTTAAGAATCCCCCTCCCGGATAACGAAGTCGTCCAAGACGGTATAGAGGTCCGTCAGAAGCTTCCCCTCCGCCGTCGCCTTCTTGAAAAAGTCATCGACGGTGCGGAACCATTTACCTTCATAGTCGATCACGTATTCTCCGTCCTCTTCGACGCAGGATACGGTATGCGGCTTCCCCTTTGCTCTGAAGGTCACGCTGCAGGGTCTTGTCAGCCAGTAGTACAGATCAAAAAGATCCGCCTCCAGGGGGTCGGGCTCCACGATCTTATAAAGATCTTCCACCAGCCATTTCATGATATTCAGATTGCCGAAGAAGGGATTATACATGATCCTCTGACCCAGGAAGGACTTGGCCTGAAGATAAAGCTTTGCCGCCGCTTCCTGATCTCCCTCTTCGGTCCTTATGCGGGCGAGCCTGGTGAAGACCTCGGGGAGGGGGTCGCCGAGATACCGGGTATCCTTTATCTTCGGATAGATCCCCTTTATTATCTCCTTATACTTATCATAGTCCTTTTCCACGAAGTAACCGTTCTTATACATGTCGGCGATCTTATATTCCGCCACGATGTTGCCCCTTTTGGCGGCTGCGGAAAAATGCTTGAAGGCTTTCTCGTAATCCTTTCTGCCTGTCCTTCCGTAGTACCAGACATATCCGAGACACTCGTCCGCCTCATCATATCCCAGCTCCGACGCCATATCGTAGTATTTAAGAGCCAGATCGTAATCCTTCTGACCGTAGTAGTAGCCGCCCAGCATCATCATGTAGCGGGGCTCCCCCGTTGTCTTTATCATAAAATCCAGGGCTTCGATATATTCGAACTCCTCGTCTTCCGAGTAGTTGTTATTGCGGTTGAACTTATCGATTATTATGCGTGCTTCCTTTATGGTCATGGTCGATCCTCCCTATATTTCCGATTCTACTCGCGTATTATGACCATTAAATGTACTTTCCGAGAAATAATAATAAAACTTAACATTATCTTAATAGTTACAAGAAGCGGTCTTTAACCTTGTTGTTTATCATTACAACATCAAAACAAACGGAGGGATTATTCCAATGGAAAAGAAAAAACAGATAACATTCTGGTCGATAACATGTGGTGTACCCGTTATCCTGGGTATCCTCATGGGGATCGTCTTTAATATGGGAAAGGCTACGGGTATATTCCCGGTTGCATGGATGTTTCTTCCTGCAGCAGGCGTAATGCTCGGACAGCTTGCGGTAGCTAAAGACGATCCCGATGGGATCTTACCCAACAAGGGTTTCATCTACACATTCCTTGCAACCGGTATCGCGGAGATACTTTGCTGCATCCTGACGATCTTCGTCGACAACCCCGAAGTCGAGGCACTGGGCGGATTGGACATGATGTCTTTGGTAGGAAACGGCATCTTCATGATAGGTTCCATAATCTGCCTTATCCTTGTCCTCGCCGACAAGAAGGACAGACGTGAGAAGTACGGACTCTCCTTCAAGAAGCCCGTTACGAGCATCCTCGTAATATTGCTCTTTGTGGTCCTCTACTTCGCAAGGATCTTTGTTCCCGCATTCATCGAGTATGCCATCACCGGTGAATTCGAGGATCTCGGCATCAACGCCGGCGGCATCCTTAACTTCGTTACACTTCCCTTTATGTTCTTCCTGACCTTCCTTCCTTACTTCGGTGAGGAGTACGGTTGGAGGCACTTCCTTCAGCCCAGGCTCATGAACAAGTTCGGCAAGCGTTTGGGCGTACTTATCCTCGGTATCATCTGGGGACTGTGGCACCTGCCCATCAACCTCTTCTTCTATTCCCCCGAGACAGCTCTTCAGAGCATCATCTTCCAGGTTGTAGCCTGCATCTGCTTCGCATTCTACTTCGCATGGGCATACAAGAAGTCCGAACTCAACATCTGGGTCGTTACGGCTATCCACTTCCTTAACAACAACATGGGTGCGCTCTTCGGGGCAGGCGACGGTTCCGATAACGTCTACACATGGTCTGTAGTCCTCCTCGGATCTCTCTCCTACATCGTATTCCTCTGCCTGCCCTTCGTCTTCTCCAAGGTATTCTCCTCCAAGGGAGAGCCCGAAAAGATCAAAGCATAAGGGATATATATCGACCAAACCAAAAAAGGAGCTGTCTCAAATTGAGACAGCTCCTTTTCTTCTGCTTCATGCTTGCCAGTCGGCAGGAGACGTGCCCTGGATTTGGGCCCTATGAAGGCCCCGTTTCTTTTGCTTCATGCTTGCCAG
>DNAE01000111.1 GCA_003543635.1 Clostridiales bacterium
CAGAACCCCATCGAGCAGGAAGGCACATATCTTCTTTCCGAGGCACAGCTGGACAGATTCTTCATGAAGGCTCTTCTGGACTATCCCACTGCCGAGGAGGAGATGACCATCCTCAACAGGATCGAGCAGGATGTGTTCTCGACATCGGAGGCGGTCGCTACCCTGGAGGATGTTGCTTATCTCCAGCAGCTGGTGAAGAGGGTCTATATAGATGATTCCGTTAAGAAGTATATAATCGATCTCGTGGATGCCACAAGACATCCCCAGGACAGGATCTATAAGGACCTTGCACAATATGTTACATTGGGATCCAGTATCAGAGGCGGCATCTGTCTCATGGAGGTGGCCAAGGCCGTCGCTCTTCTCAACGGAAGGGACTATGTCACGCCTGATGATGTAAAGTCACAGATAAAGAGCGTCCTGAGACATAGAGTCTCCCTTAACTTCGCCGCAGTCGCGGACAATGTCACCGAAGACCAGATCATCGACGCCATCGTGGGAGCTACGCCTACTCCATGACATCGGGTTATATTACAAAGATAAAAGCCAACGTCAATATCTTCGCGACGAAGAAGACGAGTAGCATCCTGGATGGTACCTATGTATCGGTCTTCATGGGAAGGAGCATGAACTTCGAAGACCTTCGTGAGTATGTTCCCGGAGACAGTATCAGGGATGTTGACTGGAAGGCGTCGTCGAGATCCAGGAATCTCCTGGTAAAGCGTTATATTGCCGACAAGAAGCACAATATCCTTCTCCTGATGGATACCGGCGCCAAGATGGAAGGCGACACGAACACCGGGGACAACAAGAAGGAGGTTGCACTTTTTACGGCGGGCACCATAGCCTATCTGGCATATAAGAACGGAGACAAGGTGGGTTCGATCTATAACAGGGACGGACTGATCCAGTTCAACCAGTTTAAGACGGGACTTCTCAATATCGAGAGGATCCTTGCCCTTTACGACAAGGAAGCCGGAATCGGAAAGACGAACGATATAGGGAAGTCCTTCGAATATATCCTGAATAACTTCAGGAGAAAGATGATCATATTCGTCATCACTGACCTCAAGGGAATGAGCGAAGTGAACGAGGCGGTGCTGAAGAAACTCATGGTAAGACATGATATCCTCTTCATCAACATCGGAGATGCCGATATGACCGGAAGGGAAAAGACCTTCGACATCGATAATGACCACTACGTCCCTGACTTCATCGGCAGGAACAAGAAGCTTGCCAAGCTGGAGCGCGAGCTCAAGGAGAAGATGAAGGAGGAGTCGGGAAGAAAGCTCGTCCGTTACGGTATCATGAGTACCGATATAGATGACAGAAAAGACATTACAGAAAAGATAATAGAGTTATTGGAAAAACATAAGAATGCAAACATCCGTTAGTCTGCAAAATCCTTTTTCATATTCCCTGGGACTCACGATCGCTCTGATCGCGCTGGTACTCGTGCCCATGATCCTCCTTATCTACTTCAAGATAAGGGGAATGGATCTGCCCAAGTTCCGTCTCCCCGAGAAGAAGGTGAAGGAGGTCCCCGTGATCAAGGATCCCGCGGCCATAAAGAGCAAGTACCTTGCCGTGATCGACCGTATCCAGGACGAGAGGACTGCGGAGAGCATCGACGACAGAGAGGCTTATATAAGACTCAGCTCAGCCGTAAGATCCTTCGTTAACGAACTTACGGGGGCAAATACCAGGAACCTTTCCCTGGCGGAGATAGAGGGTCTCGGCATGCCGAACCTCTATAACCTGATAAAGGACTTCTACCATCCCGAGTTCGCTTATGACGCGGGCAACGTGGATATTACAAAATCATTCGGTGATGCGAGGACGGTGATAAAAGAATGGAACTGACATATCCCCTCATCCTCTATATCGGAATAATAGTAGTAGCCGTTATATTCGTCTTCACTATAAAGGACATCAAGTCCTTCAAGGGAGGCAGGAAGGCGGCCAATACCACCTATGTAAAGGATATACCACACTATAAGGTACTGATGTTCGAGTACTCCCTTCTCAAGGTGGTGCTCGTGGTATCCCTTATCGTCAGCATACTGCTGGGTATCTTCATCGCTTCCAAGCCCACGGAGGTAAGGACGGTGACCAAGGAGATGCACAACAGGGATATCTTCATCTGCTTTGACGTCTCCACTTCCCTGGACAGCGTCAGCATAGAGCTTTGTGAGCAGCTTAAGGACTTCGTATCGGAGCTCAAGGGTGAGAGATTCGGAATATCGATCTTCAATTCCACCTCAATAATGCTCTGTCCTCTTACGGATGATTACGATTATGTCCTTGAGATACTGGATACCCTGGAGGATTCCATAAACGCGGGTTATAACGCCGACTACTACTATGACATAGACGACATGTATTCCTACGGCTACAGGTTCGCGGGAACCATCGGAGGCAATAGCGGAAGTTCCCTCATCGGAGACGGACTTGCAACTTGCCTTTACAGCTTCCCCGATCTTGACGAGAATCCCGACAGATCAAGACTTATCGTTTTCGTTACGGATAACGATCTGCTGGGAACCCCGGTGGTGACCATCAACGAGGCCTGTGATCTCTGTTCCTACAGGAACGTAAAGGTCTTTGCCCTGGCCCCGGACTTTGTAGTGAATGAGAACAATTTCAAGAATGCCATCAACAGCACCGGGGGAGGTTACTACAACACCCGTAACAAAAAGGCGATGGAGGATATGCTGGAGGAGGTACAGAATACCGACGTGTCCGCTTCCTACTCATCCTATACCTCTGAGGTGGACGTTCCCGAGATAGCGATCGTCGCCTTAGTCTGTACCATCACCTTGTATTTTGTATGTGCATGGAGGTTAAGGTTATGAAGATAGACCCGATACTTCCGATCCCATTGATGGCGGTGATCTGCATCGGACTCCTTTTCCTCAAGCGTAAAGGTGCTTGGAACTATGTACGTCAGATAGTCGCCGTACTGCTCCTTTTCACGATCAATCTCAGGATCCTCGTGCCCACGGATAAGGTCAAGGTCCTGAACAGTAATATCGATGTCGTATTCTGCATCGACAACACAATAAGCATGCTTGCGGAGGACTACAAGGGAGACGGCAGAAGAATAGATGCGGTAAAGGATGACGTGGCAGACATAATGGCCGAGTTTGAAGGTGCCAGGTTTACTGTCATGACGTTCTCGGACCAGGTGAACTACCTTGTGCCCTTCACATACGAACAGGACATCGTGATCCAGGCCGTTGACGCCCTTGAGGGCCAGGCGAAGACCACCGCCCAGGGAACATCTCTGGATCTCGCATACGAGGGATTGAGGAAGCTTTTGAAGTCCTCCGATAAGAGCGATGATGAGGAAGATGAAGAGGATATCATCGAGGAGAGCGAAGACCGCATCACCGTGGTATTCATCATCAGCGACGGAGAGATAACGGGAGACGGCAAGCTCAAGTCCTTCGAGAAGCTCGCCGAGTATATAGACTCCGGAGCCGTTCTCGGATACGGTACCAGGTCCGGCGGTAAGATGCGGGTAAGGGAATATGCCCTCTGGGATGAGACTTCCTATCTCACCTATTATGATTCCGGATATAACAGTGTTACGGCGATATCGAAGATAGACGAGGGAAACCTTGAGCAGATCGCGGAGGATACAGGACTATTCTACTTTCACATGACGAAGCCCAAGGATGTGGACGAGGTATTGAAGACAGTAATGGAAGACATCGAGACGGGCGAATTCTCCAAGAGTGTGGAGAAGCGTAAGGGATTTGCCGAGACCTATTGGATCTTTGCGTTGATACTGGCGGCGCTGACGGCATATGATATGATCGTGCTCAGGATGAGGATGAGGCAGGAGAAATGAAAAAGAAGATACTGATAATCGTATATATCATGATAATGATAGTCTGTGCAAAGCAGGCGCTCAACTACTTCTACAATGACTACGTCCTGGATCACTACAGGGACGGAGACTACTCCATCAACGACAATCTCCTTTTGTCGGCCAACTTTATCGAGCCCTATATCGCCCACTACAATAACGGTAATATCTTTTATAATAACTCCCTTTATGAAGAGGCGATAAACGAGTACCGTGAGGCATTGAAGTGTACGCCCATCCCCGAGAAGAGGGAGTGCTCCATAAGGATCAATCTCGCCCTTGCCATGTTAAAGACCCTGGGCGACGACTATAGCGAACCCGAGAACATCGACGATTCCCTCGCTCTGCTCTATGAGGCCAGGGATGTGCTCCTGGAAGTGGGATGCGCCTCCGATGACGGAGACGGACACTCCTGGAAAGCCCAGAAGCTCAAGGATGACATCGATGAGATGATCGAGGAGCTGGAGGATATCAAGGATCAGGAACAGGAGACGGAGCCCAGCGACAGTTCCGAAGCATCAGACGGCTCCGGCGAATCGAGCGAGAGCGGAGAGACCGGATCTTCCGGCGGCAATACCATGCCCGATCCCTCCGATCCCGTAAACCCCACAACGGACCCGTCTGAGACGAGCGACGGCGGTTCCGATCCTTCTGAGACGAGCGAGCCCTCCGAGACGACCGAGATCTGGGGCAGCAGACCCACGGAGACGACCACCATCGAGCAGTTTGACGAGAATACCATGGAGCAGATGCAGCAGGCTGCCCAGGAAGCATATCTTCAGAGACAGCAGGAGCTCGAGGATTACGCCGAATACGACAACTATAACTACGATTACAACGGTATATGGTAATCGATAAGTGACCCTTGTAGGTCCGTATCAACTGACAGAAGAAAAGAAAGAGACTGAAGATACTATCTCTTCAGCCTCTTTTTGATTTATCTCATCCGTAAATGTCTTTATATTATGATGTTGATCATTTAACTCTTCTTACACGAAGGACCCCGTCGATCTTGGAGATCTCGTCGATGGTGGCATCATCTGCCTTTCCGTCGATGTCGATGATCGTATAAGCGAAGTCGCCTCTGGACTTGCTTACCATCTCGGGAACGTTGATGGAGTGCTTTGCGAACAGTCCCGTGAACTGTGTGAGCATGTTGGGGATGTTCTTGTGGCAAACGGTGATACGTGACTCGTGCTGGCACTCGCCTGCATCGCATCTGGGATAGTTAACGGAATTGATAACGTTACCGTTCTCGATGAAATCCCTGATCTCCTTAACCGCCATGATAGCGCAGTTATCTTCGGATTCCTCTGTGGAAGCTCCCAGGTGGGGAGTAACGATTATGTTCTTCTTGCCCACGACAGTGGGGTTAGCGAAGTCGGTTACATATCTCTTTACGTGACCGGACTCCACTGCCTTTACCATGGCGTCCTCGTCCACGAGGATATCCCTTGCGAAGTTAAGGAAGACGACGCCGTCCTTCATCTTGGAGATGGCCTCCTCGTTTACCATGCCCTTTGTGGAATCAAGGAGCGGTACGTGGATCGTGATGTAGTCGCAATCTGTGTAGATATCGTTAACGTTTGTGATGTGCTTAACGGCACGGGAGATGTTCCATGCTGCGTCAACGGAAACATAGGGATCGAATCCGTATACTTCCATTCCGAGGCCTACGGCTGCGTTGGCAACCTGGGCACCGATGGCACCGAGACCGATGACTCCGAGCTTCTTGCCCTTGATCTCGTTTCCTGCGAAGGCCTTCTTAGCCTTCTCTGCGGACTTTCCGATATTCTCGTCGGAAGCATTGTCCTCGACCCATTTGGATCCGCCGATGATGTCTCTGGATCCGAGAAGGAGACCTGCGAGAACGAGCTCCTTAACACCGTTGGCGTTTGCGCCGGGTGTGTTGAATACTACGACTCCCTGAGCTGCGTACTTATCGAGGGGAATGTTGTTTACGCCGGCACCTGCTCTTGCAACTGCAAGGGTATTGGAGGGGAGCTCCAACTCGTGCATTGCAGCGCTTCTTACGAGGATAGCGTCAGCTTCGTTTGTGTTATCGGTGAGAGTGTAGTTCTCACCAAGAAGATCCGTACCGCACTTGGCGATGGGATTAAGGCAATTTACTTTGTACATTATGAATTCTCCTCTTCATATTTCTTAAGGAAATCTACGAGAGCCTTTACACCCTCGATGGGCATTGCATTGTAGATGGAAGCGCGAAGACCGCCGACGCTCTTGTGACCCTTAAGGTTATCAAAACCTGCTGCCTTGGTAGCTGCAACTACTGCTGCATCCTTATCGGCATCGCCCGTTACGAAAGGAACATTCATAAGTGAACGGAATTCCTTCTCGACTGTTCCGTGGAACATCTTGCTGTTGTCGAGGAAGTCGTAAAGGATCGCGGCCTTCTCTTCGTTGATCTTGTTCATGGCCTCGAGACCGCCGATGGACTTTAAGTACTTGAATACCTTACCGCAAACGTAGATAGCCCAGCAGTTGGGTGTGTTATACATGGAACCTGCATTTGCATGTGTGTCGTATCTCATGTATACGGGAGTATTCTCGGCGATATCCTCACGGATGAGGTCTTCACGGATGATCACGATGGAGAGACCTGCGGGACCGATGTTCTTCTGAACACCGCCGT
>DNAE01000150.1:0-573 GCA_003543635.1 Clostridiales bacterium
AGAAACAATAATAATAACAATAATAATAACGCCAATAACGACAACGGCGGAAATCACGAGAGAAGGGAAAAGAACGAGTCCCGTGATTTTAACCGCAACAAGAAGAATAACTACCGCGATCGTGAGAAGAAGAACAACAGGCCCAAGTATCAGCGTGCCGAGGAGACGATCGAGGATATAAGAAGAGAGAACGACAGGATCGAGAAGGAGATATGGATAGATATCGCCGAGATCCATACGATCAAGCTCGAATGACGGGTAACGGCATTGGATAAGGGTTTATTCATCACATTCGAAGGAATAGACGGCTGCGGCAAGAGTACCCAGATCGCCCTGACGGAATCATATTGCAAGAGCAAGGGCAGGGAGACCCTGATCATCAGGGAACCCGGCGGGACCACGGTGGGCGAGAAGATCAGGACCATCCTTCTGGACAAGAAGAATGATTCCATGGTCCCCATGGCGGAGCTCCTCCTTTACGAGGCAGCCAGGGCCCAGATAGTGGAGGAGAAGATAGTTCCCGCGCTGGAGGCGGGGATGGTGGTCATCTGCGACCGCTTCTTCGACTCGACC
>DNAE01000150.1:719-3128 GCA_003543635.1 Clostridiales bacterium
CCTTCTACCTTGATCTTTCCCCCGAGCAGGCTCTTAAGAGGAGACTCGGCCGGGGCGAGGAGGAGGACCGCCTGGAGGCTCTGGGACTATCCTTCCAGGAGAAGGTCAGGGACGGATATCTTAAATGGGCCGAAGGCCGGGACAGGATAAAGATCATCGATGCCTCGGTAAGTCCCGAGGAGATAAGCGACAAGGTGATATCATGGCTTTCTCGGATATCATAGGCCAGAAGGAACTCAAGGAGAGGCTTGGAAAGACGATCGGACAGGTATCTGCCAGATCGTTCCTCTTTACGGGACCCGAGGGGATCGGAAAGCATACCATCGGAAGGGAACTGGCAAGGGCATTCCTCTGTGAGGACCCCGGTGCCGACGGTTCCTGCGGCAAGTGCCCCTCCTGTACCTACTTCAATGCGGGGACCCATCCCGACATGAAGTACTTCGAGACGGACGAGGGCAAGAAGACCCTGAGCGTTGCCACCATGAGGGAGAAGCTGATCCCCGATACGGCGATCGCACCCCAGATATCGAAGAAGAAAGTCTATATGGTAAATATGGACAACATCGAGATCAAGTATCAGAACCTTCTTCTGAAGGTCTTGGAGGAGCCCCCGGCGGGAGTTGTCTTCATACTGCTCTGCACCGATTCGGCCAACGTGCTGCCCACGATCCTTTCCAGGGCGTCCGAATACAAGATCAGTCCCTATTCCGACGATGAGACCTTCGAGATATTGAAGTCGAATGACGGGGAGGGGCTTCCCGAGGACAAGCTCCGCTTCATAGCGACATTCTCCGCCGGTATTCCGGGAAAGGGAATGACACTCCTGGAGGATGAGACCTTCAACGAGGAGCGGGAGGAGGTGTTCTCCTTCCTGACGGGGATCCCGGAGAAGGGGTACACGGACCTTTTGTACGATGACTATGCCCTTTTCGATAAGGAGCAGGACAAGATGGAGGAGATCCTCCTTATAATGATGTGGTTTTTGGGTGACATGGCGGCTCTCCTGTCGTCGGCTCACCCGGACAATATAAAGAACAGGGATAAGACCTCGGAGATCAAGGCATTCCTGGCAAAGAACAAAGGCATTACGCTGATCAATATGAGCAACGCGGCCCAGGCCGTCACGGATCTCAACCGTGACATCAGATCGAGGGTAAGCTTCGAATCCGCCTGCTGCGGTATGCTCCTTAAGCTTAAGAAGGAGTTTGGTGGAAAATGAGAAAGACTGTAAATCTCAGATTCAGAGATGCGGGCAAGGCTTACAGGTTCACCTGTGACGACCTTGACCTGAAGATAGGCGACGCGGTAATGGTGGAGACATCCCAGGGAATGGACCTGGCCCATGTCGTCGACGAACCCATAGAGATAACGGACGATCAGATCGGGGACGACGTACTCCCGGTGCTGCGCAGGGCGAATGCCCAGGAGATCGAGAGATACGAGCTCAAGAAGCAGAAGGAACAGGAGGCCTACGACAAGTGCCTTTCCCTGATCGCCAAGCACGGCCTGGACATGAACCTGATCGATGCGGCCTTCGCCTTTGACGGCAAGAAGGTCATATTCTACTTCACGTCGGATAACAGGGTCGATTTCAGGGAACTGGTAAAGGATCTGGCTTCCGCCTTCCGTGCCAGGATCGAGCTGCGCCAGATAGGTTCCAGGGACCAGGCCAAGCTCGTGGGCGGTATCGGGATCTGCGGAAGGGAGCTTTGCTGCTGTACCTTCCTCAATCACTTTGCCCCCGTTACCCTGAGGATGGCAAGGGATCAGGGAATGTCCCTTAATCCCTCCAAGCTGAACGGCGCCTGCGGCAGGCTCATGTGCTGCCTTCAGTTCGAGAAGGAGGCATACGCCGATGCCCATAAGAGACTTCCCAAGACGGGAAAGAAGATAAGGACCCCCCACGGTGTGGGTGTCGTAAGCGACGTGGATTACCTCAAGGAAAGGGTAACGGTCAAGTTTACGGGGGACGATATGGACGAGCTGGAGACCTTCGACTGGGAGGGTCTGGCACCCCTTAACAGCGACAGGGACCAGGGGGACGGCTGCGGCGGATGCAACAATTGTCCCGCAAGACGTTCCGGGGATGATGAATAAAAAGAATTTGTCAATAATTCAGATTATTTTGTTTGAATTATTCCGTGATTATGATTTAATATAGTCATCAACTAAAAGAAAGGGGTACACATATGGCTTATGTAATTTCCGACGCGTGCCTTTCCTGCGGATCGTGCGCTGAAGTTTGTCCCGTTTCCGCAATCTCCGAGGGAGATACACAGTACAACATCGATGCCGAGGCTTGCCTTTCTTGTGGCGCCTGCGAGGCTGCATGTCCTGTATCTGCTATTTCCGAAGGTTGACAGGCAACAGGTAAAAAGATCATAAGAAGGGGCTGTCTCAAAACTAAAT
>DNAE01000035.1 GCA_003543635.1 Clostridiales bacterium
ATGACGTTATCGTACATCTGCCAGAAGGCGGTGATGGCGAGGAAGGCCAGTCCCACGAGAATTGTGTTTTTGTAGTTGAGCTTCATTTTGAAGTCCTCCCGGGAGCTTTTCATGATAATATTAAGATAACACAATATCCCCTGAAAGGAGACACACGTATGGAGTATCTGCAGTTTGGAAAAGCGATCTGTTATTCAGGCTACAGGAAAGGTCAGAGTCCCAAGGGATCATGCCCTTCCAAGGAACAGGTGGAGGAGGATATCAAGATCCTCAATGACTCGGGGTACAGATACCTCCGTATGTACGATCCCAACGACCATGCAAGGTTCGTCCTGGAGACCATAAGGGACAAGGGCTACCCCATTAAGTGCATGGTGGGCATCGACTCCGATAACGAGATCAATAATCCCGGGTGTCCCTTCGAGGACCAGCACTATACCCCCGAGGAGCTTGCCGCCCACAGGGCGAGGAACGACGCCGAGCTGGATAAGCTCATCGCCCTGGCGAAGGAATTCGACGATGAGATCTGCGCCGTTTCCGTGGGCAACGAGAATACTCCCCCCTGGGGCCAGCACATGGTATCCGAGGGGAGGCTCATAAGCCACGTGAGAAAGCTCAAGGAAAACCTCGATAAGCCCGTCACCTTCTGCGAGGGCTTCTCCGACTGGCCCAATATCAGGGACCTGGCAAGGGAAGTGGACATCATAAGCGTCCACAGCTATCCCTACCACTACAGCGGAGATCTGGAGAATGCCGTCTCCGATAACAGGATGCACTACGCCAAGATGAGGGAGATGTTCCCGGATAAGCAGGTCATCTTCACGGAGGTGGGGTGGAGCTCGAACTCCCACGACAACGAGAAGCCCCACGCCACCTTGGAGAACGAGAAGAGATATATAACGGAACTTCAGAAGTGGATAGAGGAGGATAAGGTCATCGCCTTTATCTTCGAGGCCTTCGACGAACTCTGGAAGGGTGACTTTAAGGACTCCTCGGAGTGCAACTTCGGCCTTTATAACGAGGAGAGATCTCCCAAGTGGTAAGCTTCGATCTCTTTGATATCATCGTCGTAGGGATCGCCGTTCTCATTGCGGTATATACGGGGCTTTTCCTCCTGGGGAGGTATCAGCGGGGAAATAAGCGGAAACATTAACACTTTAGCAAAATAAACGTAAAAAACTGTTTGCGCCCATATGCTATATTGTAAGAGCGGAGGACGGCATAATGACTGACAGAAGACTTAACATCGGTTTTCTCATCGACGATCTGGACAACTACTTCTCGGCCCAGGCCTGTAAGGGTGCGGAACTTGCCGCCAAGGCCCTGGATGCCAACCTGTTCATATTCCCGGGACACTATCTGGGCATGACGGACAGTAAGTATGAGGGGATGGAGTTCGAGTATCAGTACAATACCGTCTTCGAACTGGAATCCATCAAGTCGGCGGATATCCTCTACGTCCTCATGGGTACCATCGGATCGAGAGCTCCCATGGAACTTCAGTACGAATTCCTGTCCAAGCTCCCCAAGGTGCCCGTTGTCACGCTCTTTTCCGCCTATGACGGATACCCTTCCGTCATGTTCGATAACCGCTCGGGCTTCAGGAAGGCGATACTCCACCTGATAAATAAGCACGGGACGAAGAAGCTGGGATTCGTATCGGGTCCTCCCACCAACAGGGATGCCGTGGAAAGGCTCGAGACCTTCAGGGCGACCATGGAAGAGGCGGGGCTCGAGGTCCCCGACAGTGCCGTGGTATACGGTAACTTCACCGAGAATTCCGATGCGGTGGTGGAGGAGCTCCTCAATAACAACAAAGACCTGGAGGGCATCGTTTTCGCCAATGACAATATGGCCGTTGGCGGTTACCGGGCCATCAGGAAGGCCGGACTTACCCCGGGCAGGGACATCAAGTGCGTAAGCTACGACGACGATTTCTTCGCGGTGTCCATGGATCCTCCACTCTCGACGGTGGAGGCAAGCTCCGCGGAACTCACCTACAGGGCGGTATTGAACGCCAGGAATTACATTAACAAGACCCACCTGGATGCCACCGAGGTGGAAACACATCTCGTCCAGAGGAACTCCTGCGGATGCGAGGAACTGGACGTGGACGAAATGAGCAGCAGGCTCGGCATCGACCTTATGGCCGCGGGGGACAAGTCCTTCATAGAATCTGTCAAGAACTACCTCTTCGGTATCTTTGCCGACGATGCCCCCATGATAAGGATCAAGGATGCCCTCACGGGATTCTTCAATGCCTTTACTGACTTTGCCCACGGAGAAGGGGATGTGACCCGTTCCGCCGTGGAAGAGAGCTTCTCGGCGATACTTAAGACCGACATATTGCTCTATACCACCCCCGAGCGTTTCTTTAACGTCCTTCAGACGATGCAGGCCCGCTCCGAGGAGATAGTCATGGTGGACGAGAGAAAGCTCATCGTGAACAACATGTTCTCGAACTTTTACAGGCAGATGAGCTTTGCCGGGGTCTCCATGACCAGGTCCGTATCCACCAGGATGGAGAGGGTATCGAGACTCGTCAACAAGCAGACCGGGGATATATTCCTCATGTCCGGGGAGGAGGAGACCCCCTACGAGCATCTCATCTCCGGCCTTACCACCGTGGGATTCAGGAGGTCCTTCCTCTATCTTTTCCAGGGCAATAACAAGAACTGCGGGGACGATAACTGGAAGTGCCCCAAGACCATGCTCCTCAAGGCGGTGAGCGACGAGAGGGGAGACCGGAAGCTCTCCGAGAACCAGCAGCTCATCAGGACCCAGAGTATGTTTACCAACGAGCATGTCATCCCCGACAGGCGCCTCACCATGACGGTGTTCCCCCTCTTCGTGGGAGAGGATCTTTACGGCATGCTGGTGAACGAATTGGATTCCAATGACTTCGGAAGCGTATCCCCCGTGGCATATCAGCTCTCCGTCACCATGAAGTCCATGATCATGATCGAGGAGCAGAACAAGGTCAAGAAGAACCTTCAGGAATCCCTGGAGCAGTTCATGCGGGATAACAGCATGCTGGATGAGATGAGCAAGTCCGACGAGCTCACGGGCCTCTATAACAGGCGCGGCTTCCTGGACTACACCCAGAAGGCTATTTCGGACCCGGCCAACAAGGGCGAAAAGGCTCTCATTTGCTACGCCGACATGGATAACCTCAAGATGGTCAACGACAAGTTCGGCCACGACGACGGCGACTTCTCCCTCCGGGAGATCGCGTCCATCCTCAAGGATACCTTCAGGAGCACCGACATAGTCGGAAGGCTCGGAGGCGACGAGTTCGTTGCCTTCGCCATAACCGGGGTGGACCACTACGAGGAGACCATCAAGGCCAGGATCGATTCCATCACCAAAAAGCACAATGAGAAGGCGGGGAAACCCTACCCCATCGAGATGAGTACCGGCGTATACGAATTCGTCTGTTCCCCGGAGATCGATATCTACGAGATCCTGGATCTGGCGGACGAGAAGCTCTACGCTGAGAAAAACGAGAAGAAGGCCCGCAGGGGCACCTACAGATAATCTGAAAATCATTTAACTTGAGACAACGATAAAAAACATTAATGAACCGTGACTTTCTGTCGCGGCTCAAGTTTATTTAACACAAAAAGAGGGGAGCACGTGCTAAAATCAATATGGCTTATGTTGAGATACTGTCGGTTCATCCGGCAGAAAGCGTAAGCTTTCATATTCTCTATTTTTGCAGGGAGGAACCATGAAATACAGTTATTACCCCGGATGTACCCTGAAGAACAAGGCACAGGATCTGGACAGGTATGCCAGACTTTCTGCGGCTGCACTTGGGTTTGAACTGGAAGAGATCCCCGAATGGCAGTGCTGCGGAGGAGTTTATCCTCTTGGTACAGACGAGATCGCCACAAAGCTCTCGTCCGTAAGAGCACTTAACTACGCCAAGGAACAGGGACAGGACCTTATCACATTGTGCACGGCCTGCCACCACGTTCTGAAGCGCGTCAACGACGACATGAGGAATGTCGAGGATATCTCTACGAGAGCAAACAACTATATGCAGCTTGACGAGCCCTACAAGGGCGAGACGAATGTCATGCATTTCCTTGAAGTGATCAGAGACAGGATCGGATTCGACGAGCTCAAGAGCAAGGTCGTTAATCCCCTCACGGGAAAGAAGGTCGGCGCATATTACGGATGCCTGGTATTAAGACCCGGCAAGATCCTCGAATTCGACGATCCCGAGAATCCCAAGGTCATGGAGGACTTCATCAGAGCCCTCGGCGCGGAGCCCGTTATCTATCCTTACAGGAACGAGTGCTGCGGCGCTTATACGTCACTCAAGGACGGCGGCATTTCCCAGGAGAGGACGAAGCTCATCTTCGATTCTTCCAAGGGATTCGGTGCAGATATGCTCATCACGGCATGTCCTCTTTGCATGTATAACCTTAACAAGTCCGAAGCGGACACAAAGGTTCCCGTTTACTATTTCACGGAGCTTCTCGCAGAGGCTCTCGGAGTAAAGGAGGGTAACTAATGACCAAGCAAGAGATCGATAAGAACGTAGAGCTCATCAAGGAGATCAGCGGTTGCGATCCCTACAAGTGCATGAAGTGCGGCAAGTGCTCCGGCTCCTGCCCTTCCTTCAATGAGATGGACATCAAGCCCCATCAGTTCGCTTCCTACATCATAAACGGAAACGTCGAGGAACTCGTCGCTTCCAAGTCGCTCTGGAAGTGCCTCACATGCCTGGCATGTATCGAGAGGTGCCCCAGAAACGTTCAGCCCGGTAAGCTCATTGATGCTGCAAGACAGCTCGTGGAGAGGGAGAGAGGCGGAGACCACCTTACGGCGGACGAGATCCCCGAACTCCTCAACGAGGATATCCCTCAGCAGCTCCTTGTAAGCGCATACCGCAGGTACAGGAGGTAACTTATGCAGAGGATCGGTGTATTTGTCTGTCACTGCGGTACCAATATCGCCGCAACGGTGGACGTTAAGAAAGTTGTGGAGCTCGTAAGATTCGAGCCCGGTGTCGTCTTTGCCGACGACTATATGTATATGTGTTCCGAGGCAGGCCAGGAGAAGATAGTCGAGGCCATCAAGGAACATGAGCTGACGGGACTTGTTATCTGCTCATGTTCGCCCCGTATGCACGAGAAGACATTCAGAGCCTGTGCGGAGAAGGCCGGCCTCAACCCTTATATGGTGGAGATCGCCAACATCCGTGAGCAGTGCTCCTGGATCCATAAGGACAGGGAAGAGGCCACGAAGAAGGCCGTTATCCTGGCAAGAGCAGCCATCGCCAAGGTAAATCTCAATACTCCCCTTAAGGAGGGTGAGAGCCCCGTAACGAAGAGAGCTCTCGTCATCGGAGGAGGTATCGCGGGTATCCAGACTGCCCTCGATATCGCAGATGCCGGTTATCAGGTGGATATCGTCGAGAAGGAGCCTTCCATCGGAGGAAGGATGAGCCAGTTCGACAAGACATTCCCCACCCTGGACTGCGCTTCCTGTATCCTTACCCCCAAGATGGTTGAAGTAAACCAGCACCCCAACATCACCCTCTATACCTATAGTGAGGTAGAGGATGTTTCCGGATTCGTCGGAAACTTCGATGTACAGATAAGGAAGAAGGCAAGATCCGTTGACGAGTCGGCTTGTACCGGCTGCGGCGAGTGCCAGGCCAAGTGCCCCCTGGGCAAGATGGGTAAGATCCCCAGCGAGTTCGACAGGGGACTTCGCGGAAGATCCGCCATCTACATGCCCTTCGCCCAGGCCGTTCCCGCCGTTCCCGTCATCGACCGTGAGAACTGCACATACTTCAAGACGGGTAAGTGCGGTATCTGCGCCAAGATCTGCCCCTCCAAGGCAGTCAACTACGAGCAGCAGGACGAGATCGTAACGGTCAAGTACGGTGCCATCGTAGTAGCCACGGGATTCGATATCATCAATCTCGACAAGTTCGGTGAGTATGCATATAACGAGTCTCCCGATGTCATCACCTCCATCGAGCTGGAGCGTCTCATGAATGCTTCCGGCCCCACAGGCGGACATCTCGAGAGGATGAGCGACCACAAGCAGCCCAAGGATATCGTATTTATCCAGTGCGTCGGTTCCAGATGCGACGACGAGGAGAAGGGTAAGCCCTACTGCTCCAAGGTATGCTGCATGTATACGGCTAAGCACGCCATGCTCATCAAGGACCACTGGCCCGACACGAACGTAACGGTATTCTATATCGATGTGAGAACACCCGGTAAGAACTTCGACGAGTTCTACAGAAGGGCTGTGGAGCAGTATCACGTTAACTACATCAAGGGCCAGGTGGGTAAGGTACTTCCCCAGCCCGACGGTTCCCTTGTGGTCCAGGGCGTTGACCTTCTGGACAACAAGCAGATCATGAAGAAGACCGATATGGTCGTCCTTGCCGCCGCCATCGAGCCCAACCCCGGCGTACGTAAGATCGCCACGATGCTCACGGCAAGTATCGATAACAACAATTTCCTGACGGAGGCCCACGCTAAGCTGCGTCCCGTCGAGTCCCCCACGGCCGGTATCTTCCTTTCCGGTATGGCCCAGGGACCCAAGGATATCCCCGAGACCGTATCCCAGGCCGGAGCCGCTGCCGTCAAGGTAGTGGGACTTCTTGCCAAGGATAAGCTCAAGACCAACCCCTGCACCGCTAAGTGCGATCCCATGTACTGTAACGGATGTTCCACCTGTGCGAATGTCTGCCCCTACGGTGCGATCACATACGAGGATCAGCAGGTCAGAGGTCCCGGAGTCAATGAGACCAGGAGGGTCGCAGTCGTCAATACCGCTCTCTGCCAGGGCTGCGGTGCCTGTACGTCGGCTTGTCCTTCCGGCGCCATGGATCTTCAGGGATTCTCCAACAGACAGATCACAACGGAGGTGGATGCTATATGCCGATGAACGAAGAAAACAAGGAATTCCGTCCGTTGATAGTAGCTTTCTGCTGCAACTGGTGTTCCTACGCCGGTGCGGACCTGGCGGGATCTTCGAGACTTACTTATCCCGCTGACGTTAAGATCATAAGGGTACCCTGTTCCGGAAGAGTCAACCCGATGTTCATCCTGAGAGCCTTCGAGAGGGGCGCCGACGGAGTCATCATCTGCGGTTGCCACCCCGGAGACTGCCACTACAGCACGGGTAACTACTATGCAAGAAGAAGGATGACACTCCTGTTCTCCATGCTGGACTATATCGGCGTAGAAAACGGAAGGACGAGAGTCGAGTGGTGTTCCGCCGCAGAGGGAGCCAAGTTCTCCAAGACCATGAATGAGTTCTGCGAGAAGATCAAGTCGCTCGGCGAGAATGTCAGATTGGGGGATTTAAGATGCAAGGATTGATCGACAGATTAAAGGAACTCTTATCTGACGGTACAGTCGTAAGAGTACTGGGCTGGAAGAAGGGTGATATGCCCTACAATCCCGAGCCCGCCTTCTTCACAAACGAAGAAGAGCTCAAGGATTTCGTCTATGACGGATTCTGCGGAGCCAACCTCTCCAAGATGATGATCGAAGCTACGAAGCTCGAGGGCAAGACGGCTGTATGCCTTAAGCCCTGTGACACATACAGCTTCAATCAGCTTATAAGAGAGCACAGAGTAAACAGGGACAACGCCTATATCGTTGCAGTCGGCTGCAGAGGCAAGCTGGATATCGATAAGATCAGATCACAGGGCGTTAAGGGTATCGAGGAGATCTCCGGTACGGAGCTCGACGGTCCCGACACCATCACGGTGAAGTCCCTCTACGGTGACAAGGAGATCGCTTATAACGACGTACTCCTCGGCAGATGCCATGTCTGCAAGGGCAAGGAGCACATGATCGCCGACGAGACCTGGGGCGAGTCCAGGGATACCGCCGACAGCGACAGATTCGACGAAGTCAGGAAGATCGAGGCCATGTCACCCGAGGAGAGATTCGAGTTCTTCAAGAACGAGCTCTCCAAGTGCATCAGATGTAATGCCTGCCGTAACGTATGCCCCGCCTGCTCCTGCAGAAAGTGCGTCTTCGATAACACGAAGTTCGACTCCCAGCAGAAGGCCAACGTGGATTCCTTCGAAGAGAGGATGTTCCACATCATCAGGGCTTTCCACGTGGCAGGAAGGTGTACGGACTGCGGTGAGTGCTCCAGGGTATGCCCCGAGGGTATCCCTCTCCACCTGTTCAACAGGAAGTTCATCAAGGACATCGACGAACTCTACGGCGAGTTCCAGGCGGGCGTCGATCCCGAGGCCCAGTCGCCCCTTACGGACTTCAAGCTGAACGATGTCGAGCCCGGCATCGTGGCGGAAAGGAGCTAATACATGTATAAGATCAGATTAGACGAATTAAATACATTATTTAATGAGATCGCCAAGAACGACGAGCTCATCCTTCCCGTAAAGAAGGCAGGAAGCCTCAACTTCGGCATCTACGAAGAGGGTGTTGAGACGGACCTCATCAACAAGACGGTCAAGTCCGCCAAGGATGCCTTCTTCCCCCAGTTCGAGACCCTTTACAACGTAAAGAAGACCATCACCCCCGCCGACGAACTGGCAGAGGGTGAGGAAGCTGCCAATACGAAGATCAGGACAAAGCTCGAGATCCATCCCGAGGAGTTGAAGGACAAGGAATTCGTTGTATTCGGTATGAGAGCCTGCGACGTCAGAGGCGTCGAGGTCCTGGATAACGTATTCCTCAAGGACCCCGTGGATACCTTCTACAAGGCAAGGAGAGATCACGGTATCCTCGTTGCCCTTGCCTGCAAGGAGCCCGATGAGTCCTGCTTCTGTACGGTATTCGGTCTCGATCCCGCGGATCCTTCCAAGTCCGTGGCAGACGTTGCCACATGGATCGTGGGCGAGGAGCTTTTCTGGAAGCCCCTGACCGAGAAGGGTGAATCCCTCACGGAGAGCGTTAAGGCAGTCTTTGCCGACGCCGACGAGAGCGCCCTTGAGCCCGTTAAGGAGCAGATCACATCCATCATGGACAAGCTTCCCAACACCAAGCTCTCCCTGGAGGGTTGGGGTGTCGGAAAGACGGACGAGAAGTTTGGCGCCCCCGAGTGGGAGAAGCTCTACAGCCCCTGCCTCGGTTGCGGTACATGTACATTCGTATGTCCCACATGTCAGTGCTACGACATCAAGGACTACACCACCAAGGACGGTATCCAGAGATACAGATGCTGGGATTCCTGCATGTACTCTGATTTCACCCTTATGGCGGGCGGCCAGAACAGAACGACGCAGCTCCAGCGCTTCCGTCAGAGGTTTATGCACAAGCTCGTCTATTATCCCGACAGATATGACGGCATGTTCTCCTGCGTCGGCTGCGGCAGATGCGTTGACAAGTGCCCTCAGTCGCTTAATATCGTGAAGGTCATCAAGACCTTCCAAAAAGGAGGTGCCGTCTGATGTGTGATTGCGGTAATAACAAGGATATGCTGGTGCCTCAGGTGGGCATCATCACAGGAATAACACAGGAGACCCCCGACGTTAAGACCTTCAGGGTCAACGCACCCGACGGCGGCAAGCTTTTCGAGCATATGCCCGGTCAGTGCGCCATGGTATGCGTTCCCGGCGTTTCCGAGGGTATGTTCTCCATCACATCGTCCCCCACGAACAAGGAATACCAGGAGTTCAGTATCAAGAAGTGCGGTATCCTCACCGAGCAGCTCCACAGCCTCGAGGTGGGTGACATGGTCACGGTAAGGGGACCCTACGGTAATCATTTCCCCGTGGAGACGGAATTCAAGGGAAAGAATCTTCTCTTCATCGCCGGCGGTATCGGTCTGGCTCCCTTAAGATCCGTCATCAACTACTGCCTTGACAACAGAGAGAACTACGGAAGGATCGACATCCTCTACGGATCCAGATCCGCCGACGATCTCGTCAAGCTTCAGGAGATCCAGGATGTCTGGATGAAGGCTCCCAATGTTAACGTCTATCTCACCATAGACCGTGAGCAGGAGGGATGGGACGGTCACGTAGGATTCGTTCCCACATACCTCAAGGAGATCGGATTCAAGACAGACTGCATCGGCATCGTCTGCGGACCGCCGATCATGATCAAGTTCGTTCTCCAGGGCCTCAAGGAAATGGGCTTCAAGGACGAGCAGATCTACACCACTCTCGAGCTTCGCATGAAGTGCGGTATCGGTAAGTGCGGAAGATGTAACATCGGATCCAAGTTCGTCTGCAAGGACGGTCCCGTATTCAGGTTCGACCAGATCGACGAACTTCCCAACGAATATTGATGAGGAAAGGAACAAACACTATGGAAGAAATGGTAAACGTATACTTCTACGGAAAGAAATACACAGTACCCGCGGCTCTGACGATCCAGACCGCCATGGAATATGCCGGCTACACATTGAAGAGAGGCGTCGGATGCCGTCACGGCTTTTGCGGTGCTTGCGCCTGCATCTACAGGATCAAGGGTAAGAACGAGCTCAAGACGGGTCTTGCCTGCACCACCCAGGTACAGGAGGGCATGTATATCACACAGATCCCCTACTTCCCCACGGATAAGAGAACTTACGATATCAACGACCTCAAGGCAAATCAGCAGGTCATGATGGAGCTCTATCCCGAGATCTATTCCTGTATCGGATGTAATGCCTGCACAAAGGCATGCCCCCAGAGCCTTAAGACGATGCAGTACATCGCCTATGCCCAGAGGGGCGACCTCAAGAAGTGCGCCGAGGAGTCCTTCGACTGCATCATGTGCGGAACATGTTCCGTAAGATGCCCCGCAGGTATCTCCCACCCCTTGGTAGGACTTCTTGCAAGAAGACTTAACGGCAAGTATATCGAACCCGAAGCAAAGCACCTCACAAAGCGTGTTGAGGAAGTTGAAAACGGCGAATTCGATGAGGCCATGAAGGAAATGATGAACAAGCCCATCGACGAAGTCAAAGAGCTTTACAACACCAGAGAGATAGAGAAATAAGGAGGGTTCAACATGTACGCACCATATCCCGAGAATATGATGGAATCCATCAAGAAGGTGGAAGCAACCAGAGCAGAAAGAATGAAGACAGAGCCCAGACGTCTCACCGCAGACGAGAAGGACGCTCTCCTTGCAAAGTTCCATCCCGACTACAACAGTGATTCCTTTGCGGAGATCAAGGTAGGCCCCAACAAGGGTCAGAAGGCTCCCCTGGAGCTGGCCGAGATGCTCCATTCCACATCCCGTCTCATGACGGACAAGGTAGATATCAGCAAGATCGATTACGACGTTGACGTTCTCGTCATCGGCGGCGGCGGAGCAGGTTCCTCCTGCGCCATCGAGGCTCACAACGCCGGCGCGAACGTAATGATCGTTACAAAGCTCAGGATCGGCGATGCCAATACCATGATGGCCGAGGGTGGTATCCAGGCAGCTGACAAGGAGAATGACTCCCCCGTTCAGCACTACCTCGACTGCTTCGGCGGCGGACACTTCGCTGCAAGACCCGAGCTGGTCAAGAGACTCGTAACCGAGGCTCCCGCTGCCATCAAGTGGCTCAACGAGCTTGGTGTAGAGTTCGATAAGGAAGCAGACGGAACCATGATCACCACCCACGGCGGCGGAACATCCAGAAAGAGGATGCACGCAGCTAAGGACTACTCCGGTGCAGAGATCATGAGAACTCTCCGTGATGAGGTCATCAACCTCGGTATTCCCGTTATCGAGTTCACATCCGCCGTGGAGCTCATCAAGGACGATAAGGGCCAGGTTGCAGGTGCAGTCCTCCTCAACATGGAGACCGGCGACTACTCCGTTGCAAAGGCAAAGACCGTGGTCATCGCAACAGGCGGTGCCGGAAGGATGCACTACAACGGATTCCCCACATCCAACCACTACGGCGCAACGGCCGACGGACTTATCCTCGGCTACAGGGCAGGTGCTCCCCTCCTTTATCAGGATTCCATCCAGTACCACCCCACCGGTGCCGTATTCCCCTCCCAGATCCTGGGTGCTCTCGTTACGGAGAAGGTAAGATCCGTAGGTGCTCAGCTCGTTAACGCAAACGGCGAGGCTTACATCCATCCCCTGGAGACAAGAGACGTTAACGCTTCCGGCGTTATCAGGGAGTGCAGAGAGGGAAGAGGTGTTGATGTTCCCGGCGGCCTTAAGGGCGTATGGCTCGACACACCCATGATCGAGATCCTGGGCGGTGAGGGCACCATCGAGAAGAGGATCCCCGCCATGTTCCGTATGTACATGAACTACGGCATCGACATGAGAAAGGTACCCATCCTCATCTATCCCACGCTCCACTACCAGAACGGCGGACTTGAGATCAACGGTGACGGATTCACCAACGTTATCCCCAACCTCCTCGTTGCAGGTGAGGCTGCGGGCGGTATCCACGGTACTAACCGTCTCATGGGTAACTCCCTCCTGGACGTTATCGTATTCGG
>DNAE01000031.1 GCA_003543635.1 Clostridiales bacterium
CCTGAACCATCCAGTCCATGGTAGCGGCACCTTCATGAACCTCACCCATCTTACGGTTGATACCCGTGTAGTAGAGGATTCTTTCGGTAGTCGTTGTTTTACCAGCGTCGATGTGAGCCATGATACCGATATTTCTTGTTTTCTCGAGTGGATACTCTCTTTTCATCGTTTCAATGCTCCTTTAGTGTTTACCATTTGTAATGTGCGAATGCACGGTTAGCCTCAGCCATCTTGTGCATTTCTTCTTTCTTCTTGAATGCTCCGCCGGTTGCATTGGATGCATCGATGAGCTCGTTGGCGAGGCGCTCCTTCATGGTGCGCTCGGATCTGGATCTTGCATAGCTTACGATCCAGCGAAGGCCCAGTGTCTGACGTCTTTCGGGTCTGACTTCCATGGGAACCTGGTAGTTTGCACCACCGACTCTTCTGGCCTTACACTCAAGCTGAGGCATTACATTCTCAAGAGCCTTGTTGAATACTTCGATAGGCTCCTCGCCCGTACGCTCCTTGATGATGTCAAAAGCGTCGTAGCAGATTCTCTGTGCAAGTCCCTTCTTACCGTCGAGCATAACGTTGTTGATGAGCTTACTTACTCTTACATCGTTATACAAAGGATCGGGGAGGACTTGTCTTGCTGGGATATTGCCTTTTCTTGGCACTGTACTTCCCTCCTTACATGATATTCAGTTTTCTGAAACCATAGGTACTCACGTTTCAGTTTTGCCTTTTGGACACGTGTTGTGCGTCAGTTGAGCAATGTCCCTTTATGAACAATGTACTGACTAAACTGTCCAATCCTATTTGACTAGGATCACTTCTTTACCTTTGCCGTCTTGGGTCTCTTTGCACCGTACTTGGAACGAGCCTGCATACGATTAGCGACACCTGCGGTATCAAGTGTTCCCCTGATGATGTGGTAACGAACACCGGGGAGGTCCTTAACACGTCCGCCTCTGATAAGAACAACGGAGTGCTCCTGCAGATTGTGGCCGATTCCGGGGATATAAGCTGTTACTTCATATCCGTTTGTAAGACGTACACGGGCAACCTTACGAAGAGCAGAGTTAGGCTTCTTAGGTGTTGTTGTCTTAACAACTGTGCACACGCCACGCTTCTGGGGAGAGAATACATCTGTCTCCTTCTTGTGGATCGTGTTGAGGCCAAACTGCAGCGCCGGGGAGTTGGACTTGTATGTCTTGTCGTGTCTACCGGACTTGACTAATTGATTGAACGTCGGCATCAATACATCTCCTTTCGTGATTATTTCCCGCGAAAAGTGCACACCAAAAAAGGGCGCAGTCCTCCCGCGAGCAATTAAGTATAGCATCGGTTGTTTTCGTTGTAAAGCCTGTTTCTTATGTTAAAATCAAGAAAAAACCAAGGCATGCGAGGAGGCTTTCCCATGGCACAGACATTTCCCACCATCGATTACGAAGACATGATCTCCGACCTTAAGGAGGACATGGAATCAGGTTACATCTCCCCCGACAGCACCCTTTACGTCATAAGGCAGAAGACGGCCGTAATGTGCGAGGCCTGCGGACAGGAAGTCTTCCCCGTACTGGATTATTTCTACGAGACACCGGAGCTTTTCGAAGAGCTTCGCGAGATGACCGTGGAGGAGGCCAAGAAGGTATGCTTCGCCGCTTTGGAGACCCTCACCGACAAGAACCCTTCCCTGAAGACGGCGGTGGCGGTCCTGGCGGAGGATCTCAAGGAGTACACCGCGGGCAACGGAAAGAGGAATCAGAGGCTTTGCAGGATAGTGTTCGAGAAGTCTTCCCTGGCCCCCATGATGATCTATTTTGACGATAACGATGCGGGGGATAAGGTGCTCACCGCAAAGGTGGGAGATCTGCTTAAAGAACTCGAGTCCTGCATGTAATTTTCACTTCACTTTGATTCTCAAACATCGTATACTTACAATGAATTTATTTGTGCGTAAATAAATAATATTGTAAGGAGCGTGACTTTTATGAAAGTTAAATTCACCGAGACGGTCATCCGTGACGCTCAGCAGTCACTGATCGCGACACGTATGCCCTTCTCCGACTTCGAAGGCATCCTCGAGACACTGGACAATGCGGGTTTCTACTCCCTTGAGTGCTGGGGCGGTGCCACCTTCGATTCCTGCCTCCGTTACCTTGACGAAGATCCCTGGGAGAGACTTCGCAAGATCAAGGCAGTCGTTAAGAAGACCCCGTTGCAGATGCTTCTGCGCGGACAGAACATCCTCGGATATAAGCATTATCCTGATGATGTGGTAAGGCTTTTCGTCAGAAAGGCAGCAGAGAACGGAATGGATATCTTCCGTATCTTCGACGCTTTGAACGATTTCCGCAACATCGAAGTCGCGGTGGATGAGACACTTAAGTGCGGCAAGCACGCCCAGGGCTGCATCTGCTACACCACAAGCCCCGTTCACACTGTAGAGAAGTACGCCGAGATGGGTAAGGAGCTCGAGGCCATGGGCGTCAACTCCATCTGCATCAAGGACATGGCGGGCATCTGCGGTCCCCAGGAGGCCTACGACCTCGTTAAGGCCCTCAAGGCTTCCGTAAAGATCCCCGTATTCTTCCATACACATCACACCACAGGCCTCGGTCCCATGACATACATGAAGGCTGTCGAAGCCGGATGCGACGGTATCGATACGGCCATCTCCTCCATGGCAGGCGGTACATCCCAGCCCTGTACGGAGACAATGAAGTACGCCTTCGAGCAGCTCGGCTACGAGACGGATCTTGATTCCGATCTCCTCAAGAAGATCGCCGATCACTTCGCTCCCGTTAAGGACAGGTTCCTTAAGGAAGGCGGACTCAATCCCAAGGTCATGGGTATCCGCGCAGACATCCTGAAGTATCAGGTTCCGGGCGGAATGCTCTCCAACATGATCGCAAACCTCAACGATATGAATGCAATGGACAAGTTCGACGCGGCTCTTGCTGAGATCCCCGCAGTCCGTAAGGACCTGGGTTATCCTCCCCTCGTCACTCCCATGTCCCAGATCGTGGGTAACCAGGCTGTTCAGAACGTCCTTATGGGCGAGAGATACAAGACGATCTCCAAGGAGGTCAAGGCTTACCTCAGAGGCGAGTACGGCCGTGCTCCCGGTGAAGTAAACCAGGAACTCATCGACAAGTGCTGGAAGCCCGAAGAGATCATCAAGGGCAGATATGCCGATACCCTCGAGCCCGCCTTCGAGAAGACAAAGGCCGAGCTCGGCAAGAAGGCAAGATCCGATGAGGACGTTCTCTCCTATATCTCATTCCCTCAGGTAGCCGAGAAGTTCTTCGAGGCCCGCGAGGAAAAGGAATCCAACACGGTTAACTACACCATCGAGAAGAAGGAGGATTGATCTTTATGAATCCTTACATCCTGATGCTCAAAGAAGGTGTCCTTCCGTTGTCAGAAGCCTTCATGGATGCAGGTATCGTCATACTCGTGGTATTCGGCGTACTCATCCTGATGAGCCTTCTCATATCTCTTTCGGGAAAGATCCTTCAGAACGTCGGTGCCGAGAAGAAGGTCGAGAAGGCGGAGTCTCCCGCCGCATCAGCCCCTGCTCCGGTACAGGCGGCACCCGAAGAGGAATTCTCTTCAGGCTCTTTAAGGCTCAAGGGTTGCGACGAGAAGACGGCTGCCATGATCATGGCCATCGTCAGCGATAACACCGGTATTCCTCTGTCAGAACTTGTATTCAAATCCATTACTCTTATCGAGAATAAATAAAGGAGAGTGTTCAAATGATNNATCCCGTTGTCGGAACTCGTATTCAAGTCCATTACACTGGTTGAAGAGAAATAAAGGAGTAAACGTCTATGATCTATAATGTAACAATCAACGATAAAGTATACGAAGTAGAAGTCGAGAAGGGTAAGGCAAACCTTATCAAGACGACGGCAGTTGTTGCTGCTCCCGCTCCTGCGGCTGCTCCCGCTGCCGCTCCGGCTCCTGCCGCAGCACCTGCACCCGCTCCCGCGGCTGCTCCCGTTGCAACCACAGGCACACCCGTTAATTCCCCCATGCCCGGTACTATCCTTGACATCAAGGTATCTGTCGGTGCAGCAGTTAAGGAGGGCGAGCTCGTAGCCATCCTCGAGGCCATGAAGATGGAGAACGAGATCTTCGCTCCCTGCTCCGGTACAGTTGCTCAGGTGATCGCCGCTAAGGGATCTACGGTCAACACCGGCGACCCCATCATCACAATCTCTTAAGGAGGTCACGATCTGAATGTTAGAAGTATTTAAAGACCTCTGGTTTAATTCCGGATTCGCCGGAATGACATGGCAGCAGGGCGCGATGATCCTCGTAGCCTTCGTTCTCATGTATATGGCGATCAAAAAACAGTTCGAACCGCTGTTGCTCCTGCCCATTGCCTTCGGAATGCTCCTTACAAACCTTCCCTGGCCCGGCGGCGGCATATTCCATCCCGATTGGTTCACAGGCGAGATAAACTGGGCTGCCATCGGCGGCGGCTTCGTAGACGAAGCCGGCAACCACATCGAGCCCGGTCTCTTCGACTTCCTCTATCTGGGAGTCAAGCTGGACATCTTCCCCTGCCTCATCTTCATGGCAGTCGGTGCAATGACGGACTTCGGTCCCCTGATCTCCAGGCCCTCCAGCTTCCTCATGGGTGCAGGCGCACAGTTCGGTATCTCCTTTGCCTTTGTAGTGGCAACGATCTTCGGATTCTCCGGCAGTGAAGCCGCTTCCATCGGAATCATCGGCGGCGCTGACGGCCCGACGGCCATCTACCTTACAAGTAAGCTTGCTCCCCAGCTCCTCGGAGCCATCGCGGTCGCAGCTTATTCCTACATGGCACTCATCCCCCTGATCCAGCCCTTCATAATGAGGATCATGACCACGGAGAAGATGCGTAAGGTTAAGATGGAGCAGACAAGACCCGTTTCCAAGACAGAGAAGATCTGCTTCCCCGTCATCGTTACTGTCGTATGCGTTCTCATCCTTCCCACAGTCGCACCCCTCATCGGATGCCTCATGCTGGGTAACCTCTTCCGCGAGTGCGGAGTTACGGACAGACTTTCCGACACGGCTCAGAACGCTCTTTGCAACATCGTAACCATCTTCCTCGGTACATCCGTAGGTGCAACTGCAGTGGGAACCACGTTCCTCAGCTTCGAGACCATCAAGATCATCGTCCTCGGCCTCGCAGCCTTCGCTTTCGCAACGGTCGGCGGACTTCTCATCGGTCTGCTCATGTACTGGCTCTCCAAGGGTAAGATCAATCCCCTCATCGGAGCCGCAGGCGTTTCCGCAGTTCCCATGGCAGCCCGTGTAGCCAGCAAGGAGGGACAGAAGGCTAACCCTTCCAACTTCCTTCTCATGCATGCAATGGGTCCCAACGTCGCAGGCGTTATCGGATCCGCTGTAGCAGCGGGCGTCCTGCTTTCCATCTTCGGATGATGCGAGAGCATATATAGCTTCCGCGTAAACGAAAAATCAGACTAAATCGCGTTTTTTGCAATTTAGTCTGATTTTTTATTGCGCGATAAACACTCCTCCGGAAGAAAAAATCAGACTAAATCACGTTTTTTCGAATTTAGTCTGACTTTTTTGGACGCTCCCTGGGGTTTGGAGTACGTTTCGTCTTCACGAATTAATGATTTTTCACGATCTTCATAGGACTAAAATACACATTTCTGAGATTTAGTCTGAAAATGCCGGATCGGAAAATGCTTTAATGGCAGATTATGTAGGACTAAATCGGACTTTTGGCGGTTTTAGTCCTACGGATGTAAGAATTTCAGATGATATCGCCAACCTTTTCTTATCTGAAGAAGTAAACGTATGCCAGGATGTGGCAGACGGAGGCAGCTACCACCATGAGATGCCATACCATGTGGGAGAACTTGAACTTCTTACCGGAGTAGAAGAACAGGCCCACTGCGTAGATGGCGGCACCTGCGAGGAGGAGCCAGAAGCAGGGAGTCGTTGCAGCCTCGTGGAACGGCTTTAACACGAAGAGGAAGAGCACCGCCATGATGCCGTAGATGGATATGGCGAACTTGCTTCCCGTCTTGTTGTCGGGGTACATGAATACCATGAGGAGGGTACCGCAGACCGCCAGGGCCAGCTCCGCTATGGCGATACCTATACCGAGCTTTCCTCCGATAAGGGAAAGGCATGTGGGAGCGTATACGCCGAGGATCGCATAGTAGACCATGATGTGGTCGAGCTTTCTGAATACTCTCTTATGGGTACTTCCGTGCTTCAGGAAGTGGTAGATGGTGGTGAAAAGATTAGCCAGGAACATGGTGACCAGGAATGCGGATATTCCGAAGGAATCCGTAAGGCCCATGCCCTCGGGAGCCTTTATATAGGAGTGGACGGATGCAAAGGGGATGAGTCCGAGGACATATGCGGCAAGTATACCGGCCGTTATGGAGTTTCCGACTTCCTCGCCGAAGGTCTCCCTTGTCTTCTCGATCCTCTTCTTAACGATCCTCTTCTGATTCTCCAGCCAGGAAAGACCCTCAAGGCCCTCCTCCAGAGGGTCCTTGCCCTCCTTGGCCGCCTTGCGGTCGGTCTCCTTGGCCATCATGTTCTTCCAATGCTTATCGTTCTTAGCCATTTCTCTTTCTCTCCAAATCGTTCTTTATGAGTTGCCGCGATCCATCCTTGAGGGGAGTTCGATCACGTTTTCTTTCTTTTCTGCTGCGGGACGGGATTCCGCGGGGGCGGGTCGTCTCACATGTTCGGGACGGGGATTTCTCACGGGAGCCGATATTACCGTTCCCAGTACCTCAGGCTGAGGCTTCTCCCCTGTGGGAGCCACATTCTCCCTGGCCGTATTATCCATAACTGATGCGGGGTCCATCTGCTCCGCCAAATATGCGTTGCGGTAGAAACGGAACACCTGGAACGCCACGTATATGATAAGGGATACGGGCAGGATCTTAAAGGGAAGAGATGCGGCAAATTCGTCTCCCAGGAACGTGGAAAGGGACGCAAAGGGAGCCTCCACCATTCCGTAGATCGCCTTGAGGATGAATCCCTCAACCACCGTAAGGATGTTAACGTCCTCCGCTGCCAGCTTTTCCGCCATACGGGGAAGGATCCACATGGGGAGCATTGCGAGGATACCGTATACGGCAAGGCCCGCCGTTATCCAGAACTTCTTCCTGTAGGCCGCATAAACGGGGATGATCACCAATACGCTCGAGGCAAACAATATGCTGAATACCTTCTCCGGCGTCCCGAACTCACGGGGTACTATCAACCCGTAGGTGAAGTACAGGGGAAGAAAACAGCAGAAGAAAAGGGAAGCGCAGATACATGCAAGGAAAACACATGTAAAATAGTCTCTTCTCATAAGCCTTATTCCTTCCTAAATAATAAGAGCCGGTAACGACCGACTCTTATTGTAGCATTATTTAACGGTTACTGCATCAGAATTCGGACAGATCGTCCTCTTCGACGGCGTGCTCAAACTCGAACTCCAGTCTCTTGAGCCTGAAGCCGTTGGCTCCGAAATGGGCTCTGAATATGGTGTATTTGGACAGGAAGAGCAATGTCTCGTCCTTTGTCACGTCCCTGCCCTCGGTTCCGTTCCAGGTGAATACACGGATGGGAATGCTGGTATAGTAGACGGTCATGGGGATCTGGGCCAGTGCTCCCAGAGGAGACGAACCCGTCATCTTGACCCTGTACCTTCCGGGCTTGTCACAGGTGACTCCGAAGACGAAGTCACGGCCCTCGGACGTATCCACATCCACCTCGACCACGGGCTGCTTCAGGATATCATAGTAGACATCAACCTTTGCCTCGATGGTATCATCGGCGAAGGGGCAGTCCTCGTGAACGATCTCGTCCGCCTTTCC
>DNAE01000097.1 GCA_003543635.1 Clostridiales bacterium
GCTGATGATCGGGCAGAAGAGTTTTGCCCATTTTAAAGGGATGCCCCCAAGTGAATTTAATCACTTTTGAGACATCCCCTTCTCATATCCTTTAGGATCCGTATTCCACGTGATCCACCAGATCTTTGGATACCAGGAGTAAGATAGCGCAGAGGACTGCCGCATATGCCGCGCCTGCCGCAAACCCTATCGCCAGGCTGCCCGTAAGGATATTGACAAGAACGATGGGAACCACCGCCGTCATGATAACGATATATCCGAAGAAGTATCTTACCATAACGAGCAGGACCCTTCCGAGCTGTCTGAAGATCCTTATGCCCACTAGAGCCAGGAGCTCAAAGAGCATATCGAACACGGTCATCATGATTCCGAAGGTGATGGCCTCAGCCACATTGAGGGATGCGAAGGCGACCATGATCAGAGAGCAAAGGAGCGAATCGAAGAGCATCTCCGGGATCTCCGATACAAGGCAGGCCATGAGCTTCTTGGAGCCCTTTTCGGGGACCATAAAGATGAAGGGCTTATTGAACTCAAGGACGGTCTTTCCGCCTCCGTAGATAACGGCATTAAGAAGCACCATCATTAAAGCACCGGCTATGATGGTGCCGAAGGGTCTTTCCTCTTCAAGACCGTAAATGGAGATGGACAGTCCCTTGCCGATCAAAAGCATATATACTGCGGAAATACCCCTGTAAAGGAGCGATATGGGATTAACAAAGAAGAACCTGGCGGCACGCTTATTCTCGAAGAGATGTCTCATGGTGAATGCGGAAGCACCCCATCCTCCTGCGAAGTTCTCTTTACCGACCTTGATGTTCCTTGTTACCTTAGCGGAGTCGGAATCGATACCCGCCTTCTTTGCTTCGTTAAGGTCAGCGACCTTCTGGGCATATTCCATGGCGGCTTCGTAGTAGTTGAGCTCAGTCCTGGAATAGAGGATGACCACGAGTACCACGCTCAGGATAAGAAGAAGGATACCGGCGATTATATAGATCGCATCATTGGTGATCATTCCGCTGTATATGAGGTTTGTCCAACCTGCCACGGGGAAGATCTTGGAATAGATCGTCGTACCCACATAGGCAACGATGCCCTTGGCACCCAAGGCCGTGATGGCTTCCACGGAACCGTAGGTCTTATAGAGACTGAAAGCATTCAGGAGCACATAGATAAGATCGATACCGAGTACGATGTTCCTCACCCTCTTGGTTGCGGTCTCGGAATCCCAGAAGTAGGCACCAATGAATGCTGCGATGAAATAGCCGATGGCAAATACGGGAATGGAACCCAGGATCACGGCCAGAATGTCAAAGGAGCTGAGTCCTATGGACATGTGGAGCACGGAGGACTGGCAGCACAGCACCCAAAGAAGGATTATGCAAAGCTTGAAGACTCCGGTTGCGGCGATAAGGAGATTAAATCGCTGGGTAAAAGGTCCCGCGAGATGGAAGTTGACATCGGCATTGGAAAAACCGATGACACCGTTCTTAAGGCCGGTAAAGAAGATGAAATTGAACATTATTATGAAGAGGAGATTGATGCCTCCGATGACAAGGCTCGTATTCCTTACGATACCGTCTTCCCCGCCGCTCATGGAAGGAACTGCGATCATGAGAAGGGAAAACGCCACTGCAAGGATGATCAGTATGACCATCCACGGCTTCTTGGCAGCCGCTTTTCTTACTCTGTAAAATGTTGCGGAAAACATAAACCCCTCCTCAGTCGGCGCTCTTGCCTTCGGTGATCTCGAAGAAGAGCTCATCAAGGCTCTTCTCATCGGAGGATCCGGGGCGGTTATGCTTTGTGGCTGCGATCTTGCCGTTCATCATGATGTGGGCAACATCCCAGTAATCTTCGATCGTATCTATCATGTGAGTGGAGATAAGTACCGTCTTTCCTGCATCCTTGAGTTCGCGGAAGACCTGCTTCAATTCCTTGATGGCATGGGGATCGAGACCGACCATGGGCTCATCGAAGATGATGACGGAGGGATCGTGTACCAGTGCACAGCAGATGGATACCTTCTGCTGCATACCCTTTGATAATTCCTTACCCATCTTCCTCTTCTTATCGGTAAGTTCGAATCTGTCCATGAGGAGTTCCTTGGTACCGTTATCCTCAACCTTATAGGCTCTTCTTATAAACTCGAGATGCTCCTCCACGGTAAGGGTATCGTAAAGGGCCGGGATCTCGGGGATATAACCAAGCTGTCTCTTGGCTTCCATATCACGGTTGTTAAGACCGTTGATCTCGATGGTACCCGAATACTTAAGAAGTCCCGCGATGGATTTGATTATCGTGGACTTACCGGCACCGTTGGGTCCCAAAAGGACTCCGATCTCGCCGTCTCCGATGGTAAACGACAGATTATCGTTTGCCAGGAATTTCTTATATCTTTTTGTAACTTGATTTACTGAGAGCATATATCTTACCTCCTGTTATTCACAAAAGGATGATAACAATCACATATAAAGTTACGACCCAAATAGTTTAAAGAAATGTTAAAGAATCAGAAGGCGTCCGTTTTCTCCAGGATATTGCGGGATAAGAACACCATAAGGAGCCATATTCCCAGGTAGACAAAAGTCATGGATAGTATGATGATCCCAAGGGCTGTGGGCATGGACCGGGCAACGATCGGCACGAGGATCCCCGCCATGAGATTAGACGGTATCATACCGATAACTATCAGGGCCAGGATCACTATGTATCTGCAGAACATTACAGAGAACTTTCCGAACCCATGCAAGATTCTGACACAAAGGAGTCCCACGGCGGAACTTAAAAGATCGAAGGATACCATCAGCAGTATAAAGGCCAGCATCGGAAAAAGGGTAAACTCCGAGAAGGCGACGATCTTTATCATAAGACAGCAGACCAGGGCATCGAAGCTCATCTCAGGGATATCCGCGAGAAGGCACATGGCAAGCTTACGGAAGCTCTTCTCCGGTACAAGGAAGAGATATGGTCTGTTAAACTCCAGCACCGTCTTCCCTCCTCCGAATACTATGGCATTGAGAACCAGCATGGTCACGACACCCGTCAGTATAACGACGGAATCCAGTTCCTCGGCGATCAGGCCATCCACCATAAAGAGGATCAACAGTGCGAACACTCTGTAAACCAAGGCAACCTTATTGATAAAGAACAGCTTGGAGGACCTTTTGTTCTCAAACAGATGCATATGGAAGAAAGCGGATGCACCCCAGCCCCGGGACAGGACCTCGTCGCCCACCTTGGCAGTCCTTGCTATACCGGTGTTTACCGCCTCAACCCCCGCCTTGCTGGCCTCCATGATGTCCTTGATCTTCTGGGCATTCGTATAGGCCTCTTCGTAGAAATCAAAGTCCGCTCTTTTATAAATGGTGATATAGACGGCCAGAAGTATCGCAACTGTCAGGATCACGGTCATCAGTGCCCCGCAATTTCCTTCGAGAGTACTACTAAGGGCCATGTAAAGCTGCCCCGCCACGGGGAACATCATCATGGTCCTGCTGTCTCCGATATGGCCCATGAGGACATTGCTCTTTAAAGCCCTGACCGCTCCAAAGGAACCGCAGAGACCTATGAGTTCCCGGATAAGGAGCCCCGCGAAAACAATATGAAGTGCAATAAGTACCGCCACCGGGATAAGACGTGCTTTCACGGATGAAGGGTATGCGGCGCTGAGGTATGAGGTGAAGGGGAAGACGATCAAGGCCGTCAGGAACGCAAACAGGAGTATCATCGCCATCTGCCGGGTACTTATCCCTATCCATATGGCAAAGAACGGGGTATTTACCGCGATCATCCAGATGAACACCGCAAGGGCGGAAAGACCGTATCCGAAGGACATGATGAGATTGGAAACGGGCTTAAAGGGTCCCGCCATATGGAAATTGACGTCAGCTAAGGAGAAACCCAGGACACCGCTTCTGTATCCCACTGCAAAGGCATAGTCAAAGGTGAACAGAAGGATGGCAAAACAGAGCCCTCCCGTGGCTGATGTATCGCTGTCGTATAATCTGAAGGCAACGGTATCCGCCGATCTCACGGAGACCACGGCACTTATTATTCCCAGAACGACAAAGATCAAGGCTACCACCTTGCGCTTTGCCATGTTCAGCATTCTGTATAACGTCGCATTTCCCATATTTACGTATAAGAAAAGAGCATCCGCGGACGGATGCTCTTCTTTGGCAGTTGATCAAGCCTTTGTCTTGAAGTATTCGTCGATACCCTTGGCGGCAGCCTTGCCGGCGCCCATGGCCAGGATAACGGTGGCGGCTCCGGTCACGGCATCGCCTCCGGCATATACGCCCTCCTTTGTGGTGGCACCGTTTGCCTCATCAGCCACGATACACTTCCACTTGTTTGTCTCAAGGCCCTTTGTGGTGGACGCGATGAGGGGGTTGGGAGAAGTACCCAGTGCCATGATGACCGCATCAGTCTCCAATTCGAACTCGGAACCTTCAACGGGTACGGGACGGCGTCTTCCGGAACTATCCGGCTCGCCCAGCTCCATCCTGACGCACTTCATGGCTCTTACAAAGTGGTCCTCATTCTCCAGGATCTCCACGGGATTGGTGAGGAGTTCGAACTTGATACCCTCCTCCTTGGCATGGTGAACTTCCTCAACTCTTGCGGGAAGCTCCGCTTCGGATCTTCTGTATACGATGGTTACTTCCGCACCGAGCCTCAATGCCGTTCTGGCGGCATCCATGGCAACATTACCTCCGCCTACTACAGCAACCTTGGCGGGTCTGTAGATGGGGGTTGCGGAACCCTCCTTAAAGGCCTTCATGAGATTGGACCTGGTCAGATACTCGTTGGCGGAGAAAAC
>DNAE01000060.1 GCA_003543635.1 Clostridiales bacterium
ATGATGTGCTCCCTTCCGGTCTTGTCCTCGAGAAGCTGGTTCTGATTGTTCGTCTTTTCCGACATGCTGCTCCCTCCTTAATCAAAAACTCGGCGGCGAAGAGATCCAGAGGATCTTAGCCGAACGCGTTGCCGATCTGTTGCTTATGAAATGGGGCTTATCGGGCTTGATGAAAAAGCTCTGCCCCTTCTTGGCAATGTGCTTGGTGTTGCCGATGACTATGTTTATCGTTCCCTCGAGAACGAATCCGATCTCCTCTCCCTCGTGGGGATTATCGGGGTATGTCTTACCGGAGGGTTCCAGCGTCACCACGATGGGCTCCATCTCATTCTTCTGTGCATTGGGGATCAGCCAGCAGATCCCGTTGCCGAGTTCCTTGTCTTCCTTTACCGCATAGTCCTCGTCACCGAAGACCACCTTCTCCTCCTCCGCCTCGGCAAAGAAGGAAGCCAGGTCAGTACCGAGGGCCTCCAGGATATCCTTTAACGTGGCGATGGACGGGGATGTCATATCCCTCTCGAGAAGAGAGATAAAGCCCTTGGAGAGCTCGCATCTGTCGGCTAATTCCTCCTGGGTCAGCATGTTCTGCTGGCGGAGAAACTTGATCTGCTGTCCTATCTTCATAACTTAAACTCCGAGTTTAATAATACTAAACTATTTTTCCAACAGAGTAGATTATACAATCCGTTAAACTTCCTGTAAAGTATTATTAAACTCGAATGAGATTTTTTATTTCAAACAGGGAATCCACCCTGGCAAAGAGCATCTTAGAGATCTCCTCATCAGGCTCTGTGAGATCCGGGACCATTATGACCTTGCAGCCCGCACCGTATGCGCTTCTGACGCCGTTGGGGGAATCCTCCACGGCGAACACACGCTCCGGTGCGTATCCCGTCTCCTTACATGCATATGCGTATATATCCGGAGCCGGCTTTCCCTGCTTCACCATATCGGCGCAGATTATCTTATCAAAGTACTCGAACAGTCCGATCTTCTTAAGGTAGCCCTCGGTCCTTTGGTAGTCGTTGGCGGTGGCCATGGCTACGATAATGCCGTTGTTGCGGAGCCAGGTAAGTATCTCCTTCGCACCCGGCTTCAGGGGAATGCCGCCCTTATCTATCATCCCCTTTACGATCTCCTTCCTCTTCTCCCTGACCTTCGGGTAGTCAAAATCCTCTCCGAACCACTCTTTGAACTTCAAGGGAGCAAAGGGTCTTCCCAGGGAACGAAGTTCCAGGGGCATCCAGGGCTCGGGCTCGTAACCGAAAAACCTTAAGGCTTCGGGCCAGGCCGCCTGATAGTATTTTTCCGTATCGGTGAGTGTTCCGTCCAGATCGAACACCACCGCTCCTGTATTATTCTCATTTTCCATGGTTCCCATTATACATGAAAAACCCCGGAGGTCATTTCTCCGGGGCTTATTTATTCATTGAACGATCAATCTTCCTGCGCTCTTTGTTTTTTCTTCCTGTCCGTAAGAGCAGTGACAAGAAGCGCCGAGGCAAATATGAATATCATGAAGGGTGTCCAGTAATCCCTGAGCGTCATCGGACTTCTCATGTTCTCGGTAAGCCGGAACAGCAGAAGGGAGACGACGGATGCCAGGATCACACCGACTGTTCCCAATATCTCGGCCGTCTTGATCTGCTCTTTCCTGAAGTTCACATACCTCATGCAAAAAGGAACGATGCAGCATAAGGTAAATACGACACACATCAGGTTGAGCACGGCCCATTTGCCTTCGCCCGGCCGGAGTTCACCGGTGGACGCGGTACCGGAGCTCGGAGTGCGGGATTCCTCCCCCTCCGTAACATCCGCGATTATGACCACTCTTCCGTCGGTCTCGGCATCGTCACAGGTGGACAGTGCCAGGAGCCAGTCATGGTCGGGACGGCCTTTACCCAAGGGGTCTTCGTCTTCGTCATCGCCGTCCAATGACGTACCCTTGACCTGCAGCGGGAAGAATACCTGTTTCCTTGCCGTGGGCAGTAACTCGTCTTCCATCTTGTCCCTTATCGTCGTGACGCCGTAGATATTGCTGTCATAGGCATCCGTCTCGATGCAGACAAAGAAGTTAAGGTAACAGATACCGTCCTTGGTGATGAGCTCGCCTTCGCGATGCCCGTCGAAGAAGTCGGGATCCGTGTACTTTGCGACATCGCCGAACATGGCTCCGTTATCGAAGTGATGTCCGTAGAGAAGATTGAACTCGTCGGAGAAGTCGCTGCTGTTGGCCGACTGGAGATATATGGAACCCGATAAGGTGGAGTTGCCGTATATGTCGCGGTTAACATAGTAAAGATCGTCCGGTCCTTGAAGGATGGGATAGTCGATATTCGTACCGTATACCGTTATCCAGCCCACCACGTCGGGGTTGATCTTTGAAAGCTCATCAAACATCTCGCGGGACAGCGTTCCGTCCCCGCTCACGGGACGATAGGCGACAAGCTCCCAGTTCGAGAACGCCATGCGTTCCGTATACCAGGTGTCGAGTATCGAATACGAGGCGAATACTAGCATGAGCATCGCCAGTATGGAAGAGGCGATCCTCAATGTCTTGTTTCCGACCCGTGCCGCACTGTTTAAAAAGCCCAGCATCATTTCTCCTTAAAAGTTATTTCTTCTTATGACGGTAATGACCGTCCCCTTGATGTCCCCGGCGGATACCGGACCCGTATATCTAGAGTCCATGCCGCCTTCCCTTGAATCGGCCAGAATGAAGTATTCACCTTCACCCAAAGTGACGGGGTATTCGATCCCGCCTTCGTAACGGGGGGTACTGTAGAAGATACCGCTCTCGTTTACGTAATGGCCGTTGATCATAAGTTCGCCCTCCTCTGTTACCTCCACGGTATCTCCGGATCCGGCCACCACCCTGCCTATCAGGGTATTGCCGTTCACCTCATATACCGTGACCTCATGGGCTGCTATATCCTTATCGAGGCGGTAGTAGAGGATAAGATCCCCCGCGTCGATCCTGGGATACATGTCGGCGTTCGGGGCATGCATGATACCCAGCGCCCACCCGAAAAGGGCCCATATGATCACTACGAAGATCAGTGCGAATAGAAGGAAACGCTGAATCTCACCGATCCTTGGATCCGTCCTGCCTTCTTTCTTCATCTCTTATGCCTCTTCGTTCCTCTTAGCTCTCTTGGCTACCGCCACTAGGGCAATTGCAGCAACTGCCATGATGAAATAAGGAGCATAGCGGAGAACGACACCCGTGGGAGAGATCGTCTTAAGGGTATTGGTTACGGTAACCTTAGAG
>DNAE01000232.1:0-222 GCA_003543635.1 Clostridiales bacterium
TCTTCTTATTTGCTAAGGGAGAGCCGGCCACTGTTGCGGCAGCAGCCTTCTGCGCTGCCTTCTTCTCGGCCATCTCATGCAGTTCCGCCGCGGATCTCTGACCTACGGGTGCAGCTCCCCTGGGTGCCGATGTGGCATGGGAGGCAGGCCTGGGAGCAGCGGGAACGGGCTTATTTGCCGCAGCCTGGGCCGCATGATTAACGGAAAGCTCCTTGGGTCTCT
>DNAE01000232.1:302-508 GCA_003543635.1 Clostridiales bacterium
GGTGCCTTAAGACCGGGGGCAGTTGTGGCAGCGGCCTTCTGTGCCGCCTTCTTCTGGGCAAGCTCATGGAGTTCCGCCGCAGACTTTTGTCCCACGGGGGCCGCTCCCTTGGGGGCCGATGCGGTATTGGTCGCAGGCTTTACGGGAGCAGGTGCCGCCTTTGGAGCAGCGGACTGTGCAGCATGGTTAACGGAAAGCTCCTTGGG
>DNAE01000232.1:674-2052 GCA_003543635.1 Clostridiales bacterium
CCCCTGGGAGCTTCCTTGGCCCTTGCATCGGGCGTATTGGAATAAATGGGTCTTATGGACTTTGTATTCGATGTCTTGAGATAGCCGTTTATGGTCTCCGGCTGTTCCGTTACGGGAGTTCCGGAGGAATAGCCGAACCTCTCGGCGATATTTCCGATCACGCCCCCGGGTATGAAGTCAAAAAGGATATCCTTACCGGACATATTCTGCTTCTTGAGGCTGTAGTATCTGTATCCTCCTGCGCCCAGCAGGGCAAGGACAATAAGGATCCACCAGGGGAATCCCTTTCCTCCGTCGTCTTTTCCGGAGGGTCCTCCGACCACCCCTTCGGCCTTGGGGAAGTGTGTGGGAGTAGGTGTTGCCGACTCCTCGGTGCCTCCCTCGGTCGTTACTTCAACAGCGGCAGCTACCGACTGCACGGCGGACTCGGACACCTCGGATGTCTCGGACTCGGATACCTCACTCACCTCCGACACATCGGAGCTTTCCGTGGTGGTAGGCGTGGGGGTTGCCTCCGTATTCTCATCGTCGTCGTCATCATCGTCATTGCTGTCGTTAACAGACGCTGGAACGGGTGTATTGGTCGCACCGGATGCCGCGGGCGTACTTGTACTTGCAGCCGCAGGTCTGGGGGTAGCAGTTGCTGCGGCAGGCTTAGGAGTAGCCGTCGCTGCAGCAGGCTTAGGCGTTGCGGTTGCCGCAGGCTTGGGTGTAGCCGTGGCAGTAGCGGGCTTCGGTGTAGCCGTTGCCACCGGCTTGGGTGTATTCGTAGGTGTATTGGCAGGCTTGGGAGTAGGAGTATTTGTGGCAGTGGGAGCCGGCTTGGGTGTAGGTGAGGGTGTCGGATCAGGCTCATCGATATCTAAATCAGAAATATACGCCTCGTCCAAATCATCGCAACAATCCGTCTTTCCGATGTAGATTCCATATGCAGTATTATTGGAGTATGAAGCATCTGAAATTGTCACCTCGTAGGTACTATTGCCCACGTATTCCAAAGACATATTCCAACTTTGCATTGAATCCGGTTCAAAAGGTAAATGCAAAGTAAATGAGACAGACTCACCTGAAGAGAATCCGGATGTAACAAAATATATGGTAGCATCATCAGGATAATGGTCACCCTCTTGAACATTGACGGATACACTCTTATCAGCTCTAACATCATGGGGCTGATATAATCCAATTACTGATAGACAAACAATAACGCTGACAAGAAATGTCAACGTTCTAACCCAACGCGAATCACGCTTAACTTGACCCACTTCTTCAATACCCCCAACAAGGAACGACCTACCCCTAGATCGCTCTCATTTATACTGAAATTATACAGCCTGCAGGGGTAAAAATCATCATATAATTATAATTATTATATTAG
>DNAE01000232.1:2197-7141 GCA_003543635.1 Clostridiales bacterium
CGGCCGAGTCTGTAGACCATAAGGCCGCCGAAGCCCACCAGGATAACAACGATAACGATAAGTGCCACAGTTGCGGAGGTCTTCAGGACCTTGTTCATCTTGCTCTGGGTATCCTTGATCTGAGTGTAGTCCCGGGTCTCGTCCGTCTCCTCGTAGAGCTCGTCCGCATAAGTTCCGGAGGTCTCCGTTTCTTCGGAAGTCTCCGAAACGGCCGTTGTTTCCGTCGTCTCCGTTACTTCGGTCGCCTCCGTGGCAGCCGTCGCGGGAGCGATCTGATCCCCCGTATACTCGGAGAGGGAAATGCCGTTGTCGCCGAGGGGGACCACATGGTCGAGGCCTATGAACTGTCCGTCCTCCGTCTGCCAGAGGACCTGGGATACGAAGTCGTACTTCTCGGAATCCCAGGTGGTAAAGTCGTCCAGCACAAGTCCGCCGGTATCCCCGGAGTTGGCGTTGAAGCACCAGAAGGTGTGGTTCAGATGGTATTCCGCGATGAGCTGTCTCATGTACTCCATCCAGGTGAGGTTATCCCCCTCCATGAAGCCGCCCCACTCACCTATCAGGAGGGGTGCGATCTTCTGATCGTCGATATAGAGCCAAGCGTCGTACCAGTAGTCGTCCATGAGGGATTCGTAGGTAAAGCCTCCCTCGAACCAGGGCTGCGCATATACCGCGGGACCGTAGTCGTGGGGAGAATAGACCACCTGAGCATTCCTCGATTCGGAACCGAAGTCGATGGGATAGTCGGCAACCGCTCTCAGGTTACCGCCCCACCAGGAATTATAGTAGTCGGCGTCGTTTGTGGATGTGAAATCGTTGCTTTGGGGATCCGTGGGATAGATCTGGATACCCTCGATGACGATAAGAGCATTGGGGTTGGCATCCAGAATTATGTTTCCCGCCGTCTCCGCGGCATATTTCCAGTTGTTCTGATCCTGGGAGTCGTTCCAAATGGCGTGGTCGGGCTCTGAAGCCTTGCCGTGGGGCTCGTTCTTAAGGTCGTAGGCGATTATGGTATCGTTGTCCTTATACCTCTCCGCCATCCATTCAATTGCTTCGAAGTACTGGTCGTCGGTGAAATCCGAAGTATACCAAAGGGGGGCGTTATGGCCCGCGGCATCCGTCTTAACGGAATGGATATCCAGCATTATCTTAAGGCCGTTGGCCTCGCAGATATCGAGTACATATTCCCAGATCTCAAGGCTGTTCAGGCCGTCGAGCTCGGGGTTATAGGCATGGTTGTAGTTGGCCTCCGGGTACTCGTTGTTCTTCCACTGGAGGAGGAGCTCCGCGGAGATGGGTACCCTGATGAGGTTGAAACCGTGGTCAGCGATGGACTCCAGGGTGCTCTTGAGATTACAGTTCCACACCCCGTCGAAAAGGTTCGTTCCGGTGTTATATCCGAACCAGGAAAGGCCCGTGAGCCATACCTCGTTGCCGTTCTGATCCACGATCTTGTCCCCGTCCGTGGTGAGCCAGTCGTCACCTGTCACGGCTCCCGAGTCCGGAAGATCCGTGGTGGCGGCAGGGGTCTGATCTATCTGATCCTGGGAGTTATTGCCGTTGTTGTCGCTGTTGCCGTCGTTACCGCCGTTAGTATTTGCAGGCGCAGTGCCCGATCCCTCTACGGAGATAAGGCTTGCGGAGGTTATGTCGCTTCCTTCCACCTGGATACCGACTCCGCTGTTAAAGGCCCAGGAGTTGGGACCCGAAGCCGAGACAGTCGCTATGACCCTGTTGCCGTCCACGGTATAGGTGTCAAATCCCCAGCCGGAGGCGGAGGTTATGCTTCCCGTGAACTCCACGGTGACGGTTATGGTCTCGTAGCCGTCGCATCCCGACAGGGTCAGGGTGATCTGTCCCCCGGACTGCCAGGGATTGACGTTGTCCACGCTTGCCGTTGCATCTGCAAAAACTGTTTCATTCGGTACAAAGAAAGCTGTCGCGGCAAAAACCGTGACAGCCGTAAGTATTACCGAAGCGATCTTTTTAAACTTCATAAAGAAGCCTCCGGAATTATTATTTCTTGAATCTCGAATCGATGACTCTGACCATCTTACCCTCGGATCTGGGGAGGGATCTGGGCTCAACGAGCTGGACCTTCGCATGGATACCCGTGATGGAAGCGATATCGCCCTCGATGGACTTGGTGAGCTTCTCGAGGCCCTTCATGGTATCGGGGAAGGAAGAGGGATTGAGCTCGATCTTTACCGTTATGGTATCCAGGTTGTTTACCCTGTCCACATAGATCATGTAGTGGGGAAGAACCTCCTTGTATCTCATGACGGCGGTCTCGATCTGTGTGGGGAATACGTTTACGCCCCTGATGATGAGCATGTCGTCCGCACGGCCCGTGATCTTCTCGATCCTGGGGGTAGTCCTTCCGCAGGAACACTTACCGTAGTGGATACGGGTAAGGTCGTGGGTGTTATAGCGGATCATGGGAACGCCCTCCTTCATGATGGAGGAGAATACCAGCTCTCCGAGCTCACCCTCAGGAAGGGGATCTCCCGTCTCGGGATCAACGATCTCGGGCCAGAAGAGATCCGACTGGATGTGGATCATGTTCTCACACTGTCCGCAGGAGCATCCGACACCGGGTCCTACGATCTCCGTAAGTCCGTAGATATCGAAGGCCTTGAGGCCGATCCTGGACTCGATCTGATCCTTCATCTCCTTGGTCCATGCCTCGGCGCCGAAGAATCCGCTCCTGAGCTTAACAAGGCTCTTGTCCACCTCGTTCTTCTCGATGGTGTCGATGATATGGAGCATATATGTGGGAGTACAGCAGATGACCTGGGGCTGCCACTCCGTGAGGATCTGGATCTGTCTTGCGGTGTTACCGCCGGAAACGGGGATGGCGACGGAACCGAACTTCTGGCAGGCATAGTGGGGTCCGAGTCCTCCTGTGAAGAGGCCGTAACCGTATGCGATATGTACCAGGTCGCCCTTCTGCATGCCGCCCATGGCGAAGCTTCTGCAGAGTGCTTCGGACCAGAGCTCCACGTCGTTTGCGGTGTAACCCACGACCTTCATCTTACCGGTGGTACCGGAGGATGCGTGGAACCTTACGAGCTGATCCATAGGGACCGCCAGGGTTCCGAAGGGGTAGTTATCCCTGAAATCCAGCTTATCCGTAAAGGGGATCTTCGTAATGTCGTCCATTCCCTTGATGTCATCCGGAGAAACTCCGGCCTTATCCATCTTCTTCTTAAAGTAGGGTGCATTATCGTAGGTGCGCCTTACGCAAGAAACAAGCCTCTTGCCGACGAGTTCTCTTCGCTCGTCCTCGTCCATACATTCGTTTTTCTCGTCCCAGATAAATGACTTCAACTCTTCCATTTCTTTTCTCCTTCTCGCGGATCAGACATCGATTTCAAGTTTCCTGCCGGATGACTTGTAACTCGTATATTTAACTCCCGCCGCGTCCAGCATCTTTCTTGCCGCACGGGCTCCCTCAGTGTCGTGATACTTATCACTGTCGTATATTATCTCTTTAATGCCTTTTTGGATTATCGCTTTAGTACACCCCTCGCAGGGGAAGAGAGTAACGTAGATCCTGTTGTTCCGAAGATCCGCGGTACCGCAGTTCAGGATCGCATTGAGCTCCGCATGACAGACATAGGCATACTTGGTCTCGTCGTGCTTTCCTTCTCTCTCCCAGGGAAAATCATCATCTTCGCAACCCTTCGGAAGACCGTTATATCCGACGGTCATGATCCTGTTCTCCTCGTTGACGATACAAGCGCCCACCTGAGTATTCGGGTCCTTACTCCTCAATGCCGAGAGCTTGGCAACACCCATGAAATACTCATCCCAGGTTATATAATCATCTCTCTTTGTAGTCATGGAGTTACCTCCGAAGCGTAAAATTGCGCAATTATTTTACCCTATAATGTCCCTGACTGCAATAAAAGCCTCGCTCATACAAGCCTGAAGATTATAGCCTCCGGACATGCCGTCCACGTCGTTTATCTCGCCTATCATATAAAGTCCCGAGACCTTTTGGGAAGCCATGGAATCCCGGTCGATCTCCGACAGGGAAACACCTCCTCTGGTAACATAGGAGGTCTCGTAGACAGGGGGTCTTTCGATCTTGAGTTCAAGGTGCTTCAGTTCCCGGAGATACGCTTTTCGAGAGGCCTTGTCGCAATCCTTAGAGTAGAGTTCCGTTACCCCGGCGCGTACTCCCAGCGCCTCCGCCACCGAAGCGGGCACATGATCGGCACCGATGGTGGTGAGCTTGGCATTGCTCCTTTTCTTCATCTCCTCGAGAAGCTCCCGGTCCAGTTCCTCGTCGGTCCTTCCCGGGGTGAAATCTATCTCGATCCAGCCGTCCTCGGAGACCACGTCCCTGGGGATCTCGCGGCTTATCTCCATGATGGCGGGTCCCGATACTCCCCTGTGGGTGAAGAGCACGTCTCCCGTGGTTCCCGCCTTCTTTTTGCTGTTGCAGTAAAGGCTCGCTCCCGCGGAAACGGATACGCCGCTCACCGAAGAGGTGAACTCCCGGTCCTTGTCGCTCACATCCACGGAACAGAGCGCCGGATAAAGGGGCGTTATGGTGTGGCCGAGACCTTCCGCAAGCTTATAGCCGGAACCGTCGGAACCCGTGGCGGGATAGGACTTGCCCCCCGTGGCCAGGATGAGCGTATCGAAGAATCTCTCCCGTCCGTCCCTGCTTACCACCGTGAAACCGTCGTTCCCACGCAAGATCTCCGCGCAGTCGAACCCCGTCACTATGTTTTCTTTTCCTATGTAATCGGTAAGGGCGTCCACGATGGTCACCGCACTGTCGGATTCGGGGAACATCCTGTTGTTATCCTCCTCCTTGAGGGGGACCTTGAGTTCCTCGGTTATGAACTTCACCGCATCGTCGGGGGTGAAGCTCTTTATGGCACGATAGATGAAATTACCCGCCTCGCGGTAACCCTTCTTGAGTTC
>DNAE01000232.1:7244-13921 GCA_003543635.1 Clostridiales bacterium
GAGCTTTCTCCCGGGTCTTTCCCCCTTCTCGAGGATGACCGGATCCACTCCCTCCCTCTTGAGAAAACAACCCGCGAAAAGGCCTGCGGCGCCGCCGCCGATTATACCGACAGACATCAGTAGCCCGACCTTGCGGAAAGGGCGATCCTCTCCACCAGATCATCGTATTCTATACCGATCGCCTTGGCCGCCTCGGGCACAAGGCTCGTATTGGTCATGCCGGGAAGGTTATTGGCTTCGATGAACCAGAAATCGTCGATGCTCTCGTCGTAGAACATATCGATCCTTCCGTAGGAATCCATCCTGAGGATCGTGAAGAACTTCTCGGCAAGGACCCGGGCCCTCTTGGTGTGCTCCTCATCCAAAGGTGCGGGGCAGAGGTGTTCCGTAAGACCTGCCTGATACTTGTTCTTATAGTCGTAGAAACCCTCGTGGGGTCTGATCTCGATTATGGGAAGAGCTTCGCCGTCCAGGACGCCGATGGTGATCTCACGGCCGGAGATGAACTTCTCCACCAGGACGAGCTGCTTATAGGAGGAAGCGAAGTCCAGAGCCTTCTGAAGATCCTTCTCCTCCTTGACCACGGAAACGCCGCAGCTGGATCCGCAGCCGACGGGCTTAACGACACAGGGAACTCCTATCTCGTTCATTACCTTCTCTGCGGTTATATACTGATAGGGTCTGACCATCCAGTCGGCGGTCTTATATCCGGCGCCTCTGATCAAGGCCTTTGATATATCCTTATCCATGGCGATGGCACATCCCATGTAGTTGCATCCCGTGTACTTTATGCCGTGGCCATCAAGGACAGCCTGTACCTGGCCGTTCTCGCCGTGGGCACCGTGAAGACCGAGGAATACGGAATCTGCAAGTCTGCAGATATCGATGACACCGGGTCCCACCCAGGCTCTCCTTCCTCCGTTGTCTGCCACGAGCTTCTCGAGATCGGGTTCCGTCTCAGGGATGGTGAACTCAAAAAGATCGTCCGTTCCTGTCCTGAACAGGGATTCCGGATCCTCATCGGGACTTAATCCGTCGTAAAGGTCCACCACGGCAACCGTGTGGCCCTTTCTCAGAAGTGCGTTGGCGATAAGGCTCGCCGACTTTTTTGATACATCTCTCTCGGGACTTAATCCGCCGCCCAAAACAACGATCTTCATGTTCAAACCCGCCTTTGTTTTCGTTCTTATGTTTATGGATTATAGCATTGCTACTTTACCCCAAACCCCCTGATATCATTACATTTCTGTTACCTCTCAAAATGATTTCCAATCGTAATAAACATGTAAAAGAACGACCTCAAAATGATTGATATACTGATTAATAATATTCTTATAAAAGAAGGGAAAACGACATGCTCGCGATACTGTTCCTGCTGATGTGTTCAATGTTCGGCATCACCCTGGTGCTCTTACTTGTACCCGACATCGAGAGGCTCTTCATAGCATCCTCGCCGTCAAGGAAGGTCATAGAGATGACCCCCCCTGCGCTCTTCTTCGTGCCCGCCGGCATCATAATCGGCATCACAACGGTCACGATGTTCTCCTACTACCTCACATCCCTCATCTCCTTCGGACTGTCGGATGTCTCACTTATAAGAAGGGTATCGGTGCTCGTCACCTTCGCCCTCTTCCTCATCCTCGCTGCGACTAATCTTTCCATCGTCTTAAAGAGGGATCCGGACAAGACATATGAGAGTTCCTTTAAGAACATCATCTACTACGGCCTTGCCACCGTCCTCTTCACATCGGCCGCGGCATTTCTCATGTTCTATACTTACAGGATCAATAACGGGCTGCTATACGCAGGCTATTCCACCTTCTCGGATCTGGCTCCCCACACGGCCATGACCTCCTCCTTCGGAAAGGGATTCAACTTCCCCACCCAGTACATGCATTTCTCCGGAGACGGCATAAAGTACCATTTCTTTTTCTACTACCTTTGCGGTCTCCTGGAATACCTGGGTCTTCCCCTGGACTGGGCCATCAACGTTCCCAGTATAATCACCATGACATGCTGCTTCGAACTCCTGGGACTTCTCACGGTGCTCCTCTTCAGAAGACGTGCGGGCTTTGTCATCGCTCCCCTTCTGGTCCTGTTCAGAAGTTCCTTTAACGTATTCATCCACATCAGCGAACTCATGAAGTCCGGCATCCCCTTGGGGGCTGCCATCGACAGCATCTCCAAGAGCGACTACTGGTACGGCACCACCCCCTACGACAACTGGGGCATCTGGGCCATAAACGTATATCCGAATCAGAGGCACCTGATGCTCGGCGTATCGGTGATCCTGATCCTGGTGATCCTGACCCTTCCCTTCGTCAGAAGGATGGAGGTCCGCATCATCACTTCGAGCGAGAATCCCTTCAAGCTGTTCCTGCTTTCAAAGAATGCCTGGATCTGGGAGAAAAAAGATCCCCTGAACCCCCTCGGGATAATGATCCTTTGCTCTCTCCTGGTGGTGACCATGCCCTACTTCCACGGCTCCGCCCTGATCGGCGGTCTTTTGGTGCTCTTCGGCATGGCTCTCATAAGCGAGTCCCGTCTGATCTTCGCGGCGATCGCGGCATCCGCCGTCGTATCCTCCTTCATCCAGACGAAGCTGTTCTCCGGCGGCGCCTCTGACGTGGTCTCCTTCCGCTTCATCCCGGGATTCGTGGCGGAGCAGAAGGACTTCTCTTCCATCCTCCTTTACATCCTGATATTCACGGGACTCACCATAGTCCTCTCCCTGGGCTTTGCGGTCTTCCTGCTCGTACGGGACATAATAAAGAAGAAACCCGTATACAGGTCTCTCCTTTTCCTGTGCTTTATCTTCCCCTTCATCTTCGCCTTCACCATCCAGGTGTCACAGGAGATGCTGGCAAACCATAAGTTCATCCAGATAACACTTATCCTTCTGGATGTCTTCGTTGCAGGTCTCATATCCCTTCTGTTCAAGCTCCCCTCCAAGTTCAAGGAGAACACCCGCAAGGGAGTCTTCATCGCGGTGCAGGCCCTGACCGCCGTCGTCGCGGCAGTGCTCCTTGTTCCCTTGACGGCTACGGGCGTCAGCGAATGGTGCACCTACATCAACCTCAATAAGAACTGCGTCATCGTCGATACAAACTCGGAACTCACAAAATGGATCGAGGAAAACACGGAGCCCGGGGATGTATTCCTGACCCCGGAATGGTCCCTCAACAGATTCTATCTGGCGGGCCGTCCCGCCTACTACGGCTGGCCCTACTATCCCTGGTCCGCGGGACACGATACCTACACCAGGGAGCAGGTATACTTCTGGCTGATCTCCGGCTGCGGCGGCGACATCGATGCATTCACCTCCTACTGTCAGGAGCGGGGCATCAGATATCTGGTGGACGATCCCGAGTTCTACACCTTCTCCTACCCCGAAGGGGTCACCTTCAACGAGAGCTTCTTCGCGGATAATCTGACCCAGGTAGCCTATTTCCCTAACGATAACAACACCATCATCTACAAGATCTATTAACGATACTAAGCTTATTTAAGAGCATATTAAAAGGAGTTGCCGGAGCAACTCCTTTTATGTTTAAGCTCTTATTTATTCTTCCTCTGCCTTTGCGGCGTCGATAACCTTCTGAGCGACCTCCGGAGGTGCGGGCTCATACCTTACGTGCTCGATGGTGTACCAGCCTCTGCCCTGGGTCATGGACTTCAGGTCAGTTGCGTATGTGGCCATCTCTGCCGTGGGAACCTCACAGGATACGACGGTGGCACCGTCCTCGTCCGTTCCGTAACCCATGATACGGCCGCGTCTCTTGCTCATGTCGCCCATGATATCGCCCTGCTTATCCTCGGGGATATGTACGCCGACTGTGCTGTAGGGTTCCAGGAGCATGGGATTGCCCTGTTCCATACCTGCCTTGAAGGCAAGGCTTGCGGCGATCTTGAAGGCCATTTCCGAAGAGTCTACGTCGTGGTAGGAACCGTCCACCAGAGTAGCCTTGAGGTTAACAACGGGATATCCTGCGAGAACACCCTTCTTGATGGCCTCCTGGAGTCCCTTCTCGACTGCGGGGAAGAAGTTCTTGGGAACTGCGCCTCCGAATACCTTCTCCTCGAATACGAGATCCTCGGAATCAGGGTTGGGCTCGAACTCGATCCAGACGTCACCGTACTGGCCGTGGCCGCCGGACTGCTTCTTGTGCTTACCCTGTACCTTGACCTTCTTACGGATGGCCTCACGGTAGGGAACCTTGGGAGCGGAGAGCTCTGCATCCACGTTGTACTTTGACTTGAGCTTGCTGATCAGGACCTTGATCTCGGACTCGCCGAGGCCGGAGATGACCATCTGCTTTGTCTCGGGATTAGTCTCGACTCTGAAGCAGGGATCCTCGTCGGAAAGCTTCGTAAGACCTGCCATGATCTTATCCTCTTCGCCCTTCTTAACAGGCTTGATGCTCATGGAAAGACAAGGGGTCGGGAAGGAGATCTTGGGCATCTCGATGACTCTGGTCTTGTCGCAAAGGGTGTCGTTCGTCTGGGTGATGGTGAGCTTGGCAGCACATCCGATATCACCTGCCGTAACGGCGTCCGTGGGGATCTGCTTCTTACCTACCATGTAGAAGAGGTTACCGATCCTCTCCTCCTTACCCTTTGTGGCGTTATATACGGTGGAGTTTGCCTTGATGGTGCCTGCGTTGACCTTGAAGATGGAGATCCTTCCTACGAAGGGGTCTGCAATGGTCTTGAAAACGAAGGCGGCAAGGGGATCTTCCAGCTTGCATCCGACTTCGATGGTGGAACCGTCGGGAAGAGTACCCATGAGGACGGGCTTCTTTCCGGCCGGAGGTGTATCCTTGGCAATACAGTTGAGAAGGAAGTCAACACCCCAGTTCATGTATGCGGAACCGCAGTAGATGGGATGAAGGAGACCATCACGGAATCCGGCATGAACACCGTGTCTGAACTCATCCTCGGTGAAGGGCTCACCTGCAAAATACTTCTCCATAAGAGCATCATCGGACTCGGCAACAACTTCGTTGACCGCATCCTGGAGCTCATCTATCCTGGCGTTGAACTCTTCGGGGAGGGGCATCTCGGAGGATGCACCCGTCTTTGCGTCCAGGGCAAAAGCCTTACGGTTCATAACGTCTACGATACCCGTCATCTTACCGTCTTCCATGATGGGAAGGGAAAGAGGGATAACGCTCTGACCGTAACGGTTTCTCATTCTCTCGATCACGCCTTCGAAATCGGCGTTGGGCTCGTCCATCCTGTTAACGAAGAACAGGAAGGGAACATTCTTCTTATTAAGGAGTCTGACGGCCTTCTCGGAGCCTACGGAAGTACCGCCCTTTGCGGATATCATAACTATACCGCTGTCTGCGATCCTGATTCCGGACATTTCCTCGCCGAGGAAATCGAAATCACCGGGTGTGTCTACTATGTTGATCTTGCTTCCCTTATATTCGCAGGTAGCAACAGTGGCGTTGATGGAGATCTGTCTCTTTATCTCCTCGGGATCAAAGTCCATAGTGGTATTACCATCTGTCGTCCTTCCGACCCTGTCGATCGCCTTTGTGTAAAACAAGATAGCTTCTGCCAGCGTTGTCTTACCGGAACCTTGGTGTCCGAGCAATGTGATATTGCGTATCTTGTCAGCGGAATAGTTTTCCATACGAGCTTCCTCCTTCGGATTAACAATAATAGGTTGATTATACAGCTTTTTCTGTGCCATTTCCACAAAAATACGGAATTTTTGAGGCGTTATTTGTGCATTATTAGATAAAAACATGACAAAAAAAGGCACGCAAGAACAAAGCTCCTGCGCGCCCGTAAAAAACTATGATCAAGACCCTTTTATTTCTTCTTGGGCCTCTCGAAGATCATGACGACACGGTCTTCCTTACTTACGTATGCACCCACCGACAGGGAACCGCCGGAGGTATCATTACCCTGAAGGGAGCTCTGGAGCTTTCCGCCGTCGTCGTTGATGATGGATACGAGTGTCCAGCCTTCGGCCGACTTCTTCTTGAGGACTTCGTTGATACCTGCGGCATCGACCTCATTCTGGCCGTTATGGCCGACAGTCTCGACACAGTACTCCTTGGGACCGTAAGCGGCACCGCCGCCGAAGCCTCTCTTCTCAAGATCGGCGATCGCATCTTCCAACTTCTTCAACTTCTTATCAAGTTCAGCCTTATCCTGTTCCATCTCCTGAATCTGCTTCTCCTTCTCTTCGATTTGCTTGAGGAGCTTACCCTTCTCGCTCTCGCTGAGGGAAACTTCCTTGAGGAATACGGCACGCTTCTCGGCATCGAGGATTATCTCCTCGGCTACTGCCTGGGCCTGTACCGTCGCGGTCTGGGCATCCTTGATGGTTGCCTGGGCCTGATCATATTCGTCCTTGATGGATTCTATCTGCTTGCTCCACTCGCCGACCTGGTTCTCATAGTCCTTGAGCTGTTCTTCGTACTCGGCCTTGCGCTTCTCCTGCTCGGCCTTCTCGGACTCGATCTCCTTCTCGAGGTCAGCCTTCTGGTCTACGACCTTCTGGGCATCGGCTACGAAAGCCTCGACCTCAGCCTTCTTGGCGTTGAGCTCGTTCTCGATCTGCTCACGCTGTGCGGCCACTGCCTCAGCCTCGGTGATAATGGCCTGAGCCTGCTCCCTGATGGATTCGATCTCCGCCTGGGCAGCCTGCTGCTGTGCAG
>DNAE01000232.1:14068-20672 GCA_003543635.1 Clostridiales bacterium
ACTATGTCCTTGGCTTCCTTCTCGAGTCTTGCCTTCTCGGCCTCGTAGTCAGCCTGGAGCTTTGTCAAGTTCTTGTCGACCTCATCGATCTCCTGCTTCTTGGCTTCGATGATCTTATCCTGCTCGGCCTTCTGGGCCTCAAGTTCCTTCTTGACGGCCTCTGAGTTCTCCAGGAATGCCTGTGCCTCCGTAGCCTCAGCCACCAGCTGGTCTCTCTTCTGCAGGATCTCGGAATACTCGGCCTCTATCTTGGCAGCCGCCTGATTGATCTCCTCCTGTGCCGCTTCGATCATCTTCTGCTGTTCACGGCTTCCCAGTTCGACCATCTTGTCGTACTCGGCCTGACCCTCGGCGATCTTGGCCTGCTTAGCCTTCTCGCCTTCTTCTCTGGCTACCTGTATCTTCTTACGCTCGTTCTCGACCTGGACTCTCGTCTCATTGAGCTCTTCCTCGAGCTTTAACTTCTCATCTATGGCCTGCTTCTGGAGTTTTGCATATTCGCTGTCCAGTCTGAGCTTCTCTGATTCGAACTGGGCCGTCAGGGTGCTGATCTCTCTGTTGATCTTATCTCTGATCTCTGCAAGGTGTTTCTCTTCTTCCGATTTCTTGGCCTCGGCTCTTGCCAGGTTCTCTTCTTCCTTCTGCTCCAATACCTTCTGGGCCTCTTTCATGGCCGTTTCGGTATCACCTCCGGAAGCTTTCTGGAAATCGTACTTACACATGGAACAACGGGCAACGTTGTCGCCCATCATAACTCCGCAAACAGGACACTTCTTCATTGTGTAACTCCTAAATAAAATTAGATAATATTCCTATATCCTTTACAGATACTTAAGCATTATACACCAAATGCCATAAAAATATCACATTCTCTTCACTCTAATTGTTAATAAAGTACAAATTATTAAAGACTTATCGAAAACCCGAAGAAAAAAAGCTATATTACTTTGTAAACCTAAAGAAAAGAGGCATTTGCAATGAAGAACAAGATAATAAGTATTCTTTCGGCAGCGCTTATCCTGAGCCTGTCCCTGGGTCTTATGTCATGTAACAAGGACCCCAAGGGGCAGGATGCATCCCTCTACGGCGGCGAGGCCGTAGTCGGCATCACCCAGGAACCCTCCGTCTTCGATCCCCACACAGTAGTGGCCGCAGGTGATAAGGAGATCCTGTTTAACGTTTTCGAGGGCCTTTACAAGTTCGACTCCGAGGGCAACCTCAATCCTTGTCTTGCAACGGATGTGGAGATATCCGACGACGCCTCCGTTTATACATTCACCATCAGGGAAGGCGTTAAGTTCCATAACGGCAACGACATGACCGTCGACGACGTTATCTATTCCCTTAACAGAGCCAAGGACCTCGTTCCCGAGCTCGCCTGCATCGACACCGTTTCCGAAACGGACGACGGAAAGGTCGAGGTAGCTCTCAGCACCCCCAACAGCGAGCTGCTCTCCTTCTTCACCGTGGCCATCATCCCCGATGAGGTGGAGGATATCGGAGCTACTCCCGTGGGAACAGGCCCCTTCAAGTTCGATTCCTATAACATCGGTCAGAGCGTGGTCCTCACCAGGAACGACGAGTACTGGATCAGCGAGCTCCCCTACCTCGATACGGTAACCTTCAAGGTGTGCGCAGACCTGGACGCAGGATTCATCGAGCTCCAGAACGGTTCCATCGATATCTTCCCCTACCTGACCACGGACAAGACATCCCAGCTGGACGAGAGCCGTTTCACGGTACTCAGCAAGGGTTCCAACATGGTACAGATCTTCGCCCTTAACAATGCCGCCGAGCCCTTCGACGATGTCAAGGTAAGACAGGCTATCAACTATGCCGTCAACAGGGACGACCTCATCACCCTCACCATGGACGGTGCAGGCCTTCCCCTTACCACAGCCATGAGCCCCGTTATGGGAGACGCCTACGATACTTCCCTGGACGGCACATACGATCAGGATATCGAGACCGCCAAGTCCCTCCTTGCCGAGGCAGGCTATCCCGACGGATTCGACATGACCATAACGGTACCCTCCAACTACCTTATCCACGTGAACACGGCAGTTGCCCTTGCGGACCAGCTCTCGGAGATCGGCATCAACGCCACCATCGAGCAGGTGGACTGGGCTACATGGCTCGAGGATACCTACACCAACAGAAACTATCAGTCCACGGTCATCGCCCTCACGAGCAACTATGCTCCCTACGACGTCATCAGCAGATATGCCACGACCGCAGACGGCAACTTCATCAACTTCAGCAACGCCGAGGTTGACGACATAATCGCCAGCATCCCCCTTACCACCGACGAGAACGAGAAGATCGAACTCTACCACGATCTCCTTGCGATCCTCACGGAGGAAGCTGCTTCCTGCTACATCCAGGATCCCTACAGCACTTGCGCCATCAGCAACAGAGTAACGGGATACGAACTCTATCCCATGTACGTACAGGACATGTCGACAGTGCATCTCACACAGGAATGATCAAATAACTCCATAAAAAACAGCGTCCCGAGGGGCGCTGCTTTTTTATACTCGAAAAACTACTTCGTCTTCCCCGTGATCACGGGAGCGTAGTCGCTGTAGATCCTTCTCGTGGTACCGTTGCTGTCGGTATATCTGTAGTACGCCCTTATGCAGTAGTAGTAGGTCGTATTTGCCGCCAGATTATAACTGGTATTATAAGTCCTGTTCTGGTCGTAGATACCGATACAGGTGTAAGGTCTTGCCGCATCTCTTTTCGGCATCCTGAATACTTCGTAGAAGATCTGGCCATCGCCTGCGGAGGTGGTTATCTTGTTCCAGGAAAGGCTGATGCTATTCCTTGAGGAACCCGTGACCTTAAGTCCCGAAGGAGCCTTGGGGATAAAGCCTGTTACCACAGAGCTCTCCTTGCCGTACTCAGTCGTGCCGGAACTGCTCCTATAGGCGACCACCTTGTAGTAGTACATCGTACCCGCCGTGATCTTATTCGTCATCTCGAGTTTTGTGGTGGTTCCCAGCGTAGTGTAGATACCTCCGGGAGAGGTGGCTCTCATGACCTTGTATCCCGTGGCGCCGGCAACCGCATTCCACTTGATCTTAAGGGTGGTCGTGTCAGTTGCCGTCACGACAACTCCCGTGGGAGCGGCGGGAAGAGAAGGTGTCTTGCAGGATACCCAGGAGGAATACTGTCCGTAGATCTTTGTTCCGTCAGGGGCGATCCAGTAGGCCCTTATCCTGTAGTAGTAAGTCGTGTTTGCATTAAGGAGCTTACTAACTGAGGATGTTCCCGTATATCTTCCGATACATGCACCGGTTCCGGTGGTAGTCGTATTCCTCCAGATCTCATAGATAAGTGTTCCGTCGGAAGGTTTTGAAACGGAAGACCAGCTGAGGGATATGGTCGTGGTGGAAGTTGCGGTGGCCTTAAGATCTGCAGGCGTCGCAACGGGATTTGCTATCATCGACGCACTATCCTTACTTCGGAGCACATTACCCCAGATGTCCGTCTTACAGGCAACTACCATGAAGGCATAATTCCTGTAGGAAAGTCCCGTCGCCGTGATGGACGTCTTAGTTGTCTTGCCCACGCTGCTCCAGGGCTCCGATGTGCCGAAGGGACGGACATAGACTTCGTAGGAGTCCGCATTCTCTACCTTATTCCAGGAAACGGTTACGGAGCTCATCGTAACACTGTCCTTCTTCAATCCCGTGGGTGCAGTGGGAGTATCGGCCGTAATGAGTCTCGTGTTTACATCATAGGAGAGCTTAACTCCGGAATAGTTCTCCGTTTCCAACCAATAAACGGCAACACCATTGTCTATATAGAATGAGGGTTCGCCTTCAAATTCGAAAAGTGCAGGTTCAAACAGATAACGGCAAGCACTTACATCCAATTCTTCAAGATTGTTTTGGGAGGCATAGATATTTACCAACAGACCATTATTCTGAAGATCAAGGGATGTCAATCCGCAATTTGAGCATGCAAGGAATTCAAGATAAGGAGCATTGGACAGATCAAGTGTTCCAATATCATTGTTGCTGCAATATAGCGACTCCAAATACTCGTTATTGCCGATATCAAGATCTGTAAGCTCGTTATCTTCTACTTCAAGAGACATAAGAATAGGGCAGGCAGACACATCGATCGATCCCAGACGATTTTCTGTTGCCGATAAGTGCATAAGCCCTTCCATAGAAGACAGATCAAGTTCAGTCAGATCGTTAAATGCCACATCCAGATTCTTAAGGAGCGGGTTGTCACCGAATGTTACCGATGAAACATTTGAATTCCTTATGGAGATGACTGTTATCTTAGGATTGTTACTGAAATCGAAACTTGCGATATCATTATTATCACACAAGAAGGAGTCCAGCTCAGTAAGCATCGAAACATCTATCTCCCTAAGACCTATATCAGATACATCAACATCTGTAAGAGCAGTATTGTAGCTGAGATCAAGTCGTTCGATATCCATCTGATTATCGGTGATCCATTCATCGTTTTCCTCATCGAAATATCCTGCGTTACCACCACTGCATCTGAATGTCTTCAGCTTAGTATTCGCCGATATGTCGATATGATCAAGGCAGTTGTCGGAACAATCCAGGATCGTCAGTTCCGTAAAGAACTCTATACCCTTAAGGTCGGATATTCCCATATCAGCTACAACTATCCTGTTTATCCCGGCGATCTCATCTTCGGAAAGACACATATCATTGTTAGGATCAAGATCATTCGATACATAATCTCTGAAATTATCATCCGGGAAATTAATCTCATCGATGATTATCAGATCTCCGGGATCGTAGATCATCTCCCCTTCACTATACAGGGCAGTCCTTTTGTCAAAGGAGAAGTAGCCGCTCTCCATCGAATCACCGGTGCACATATCATAGATGTAATAGGAGTACGAACTGTAATCCGGTTCCGTATCTGTACTATTCTCATATATCTCAAGAATAAGGTCACATCCCGTAAGATCGACCGACTCGATCCTGTTCCTATGGCATCGCAGATCAATCAGTTCAGCATCTGCAGGCAGTCTCAGTTCTTCAAGATCGCAACAACTGCAATCGATCGCCCTGAGATTTGAAAGGCCGCTGAGGTCAAGAGTTTTCAGATCGTTATTTGAACAATCAAGAACGCTCAAGTCGGTAAAGAACTCAATACCGGTAAGATCCTCTATGCCGAGTTCGGAGCAACGGATGCTATTGGTACTGTTGACCTCAACAGTACTTAATACTCCATCTTCATCAAAATCGATCGACTCAAGAACATAATCCCTGAAAGCAGGATCCGGGAAAGTCTCCTCGTTGATCTCGGCCACCATATCAGTTTCATTCATCCAAACTCCGTCGATATAGAGCTTCACTGTTCTTTCCATGGCTATGCAACAGTCGATCTCACGATAGCTTTCGCCCTCGCCCTCGGAGCAGCTGTATTCATACCGGCTCCGCCCTTCATTATATGTACCCTCGTTAAATGCCATTATAAGATAAGGGCAATCAGTGATATCAAGGGAAAGCGCTCTGCTACCCAATACATTGATCTCGTAAAGATCATTACCCTCAAGTTCATCCCCCTCCGGAAGTATCAGTTTCCGCAGCCCGTTATTGGAAAGATCTATATAGCGAAGCTCGGTATTTGATCTCAGATCCGCTAAGAGGATATTATTGAAGCTTCCATATAAATACATAAGGGATGTGAAGCAATCTATTCCGGCAAGATTTCTTATGCCGCAACTGCCTATATCAAGCGTCCTTGTGGCATTGATCTCAAGCTCACTGAGCCAACCGTCGCCATCGCGGTCGCAACGGCTGCTGATCACTTCTCTGAAAGCCTCGTCAGGAAAGTAATCTTCGATCTCGATAACGTTCACAGGTTCATTGAGCCAGTAATCGTCACTAATGATCTTTGTTGAGAACTCCGCAGCCAGAGTGGCATATCCACTATCGCTGCGATAGGTATAACTGTAATCCTGAAGTTCTCCCATGGTTACTGCCATATGAAGATAAGAATTGCTTGTTATATCAAGTTCCACGATCGGAGTTCCTGTGACATAAAGCTCATGAAGAAGTTCGTTATCGCTGATATCGAGTTCCGTAAGATCGTTTGCCGAGGCATTGAGGTACCAGAGCTCCTCAAGTCCCGAGACATTAAGATATGTCAGGTCATTATCCGAGCAATCAAGATCACGGAGGTCTGTCAGCATGGAAACATCAAGCTCAGAGATCTCATTGCCCTGGCAATAAAGGTTAACGAGGGATGTGAAGTATTCGATACCCGTAAGGTCTTTTATCTCACGATAAGAGCAGGAGATCTCCCGGGTAATATTGATCTCCGACTCGCTCAGCTGATCGTCGTTATCGGCGTCGATCTCATCCAGGACATACTGTCTGAAATTATCATCCGGGAAGGAGTATTCATCGATCGCCGTAACGATCACAGGTTCGTTTATCCATGATCCGTTTGAATAGACCTTTGTTGCCGTATCGACACTGACAGAGTAATACTCGTCTCCTTCATCGAAGATATAAGTCGATCCCTCTCTATAACCTTCCGTCAATGCCCTTGCTATCCCGCCGTCCAGATAGAGCTCGTCGATGTTATTATTCGA
>DNAE01000226.1:0-1124 GCA_003543635.1 Clostridiales bacterium
AACATGAATCCTTTCTTTCAACATAGATTCATTAACAACTATTATTCTATTATCCGTATTATTCACTGTCTAAACTCCTGATATCAAATTCCTCACCTATCTTGTTAATACACTCCTTCAGATGCAAAGCAACCGCCTTCCACCAATCAGAACCTCTCTCCCCTATAATTGTGTCTATCTCTTCATCGGTCATATCTGAAAAGCATATATTCTGCCACCTGTCATCACGCTTAACCCTAAAGTAAATGCCATCGAGATCTCTGTTAATCATATTACTCCCTCAGTCCATAATTCGTTTATTCGTAGTTCTATCGTATTTACGATATTATATCACAAAAATAGAACCCGTCAATTTTACTTCAACGGGTTCTATATCATAAATTACTCTTTAATAGCGCTCAAGTATCCTTTTAGTCTTTCCTTCTGTTGACTGTTCAATGAATCGATCTCAACAAGAAAACTGTAGTTCTCGGTACCTTTACTTACATAAAGACAATCCGGCCCTGCTTCCTGCGTCATATCTGAAAGGATCTCATATGGAGTTACATCCAGTACCTTACATATCGCCATTATCTTATCGGCACCAGGATTGGTCTTTTTGCGCTTCCAGTCACTTATGGTGCTTTGTGATATCCCCGTGAGTCTGGAGAACTCGATCTGAGATATTCCTTTCTCATCCATGATCTTAAAGATACGTTCACTGATAGTCATGAAGGGAACCTGCAACTATCCGGATTACTCGTACTCGACTGTGGCCGGGGGCTTGGGTGTGTAATCGAACAGGACTCTGTTGATCCCGGGAACCTCGGAGATGATCCTGTCCACCAGGTGGTCGATCAGTTCATCGGAGAGGTGCTCCACCGTAACCTCCATAACATCTGTTGTGTTGATGGCACGGATGATGCAGGGCCAGTCGAAGGTCCTCTTGCCGTTCTTAACTCCCGTGGACTTGAAGTCGGGAACAACGGTGAAGTACTGCCATACCTTACCCTCGAGACCGTTCTTTGCGAACTCCTCTCTGAGGATGGCATCGGACTCCCTTACTGCCTCGAGACGGTCTCTCGTGATGGCACCGGGGCATCTTACACCGAGTCCGGGACCCGGGAAGGGCTGACGGAATACCA
>DNAE01000226.1:1292-4958 GCA_003543635.1 Clostridiales bacterium
TTATGGTGCGCCTTGATGCCCGCCTCGCTCTCGAGGATGTCGGGCCAGATCGTTCCCTGTGCCAGGAACTCAATGCCGTCGAGCTTTCTTGCTTCCTCGGCGAATACTTCGATGAACTCACCGCCGATTATCTTTCTCTTCTGCTCGGGGTCCGTTACTCCCGCGAGCTTGTCCAGGAACCTGTCCGTTGCATCCACATAGATGAGGTTGGCATTCATCTCATCCCTGAAGACTTTGATGACCTGCTCGGGCTCTCCCTTACGGAGAAGACCGTGGTTAACGTGAACGCATACGAGCTGCTGTCCTACTGCCTTGATGAGCATCGCTGCCACAACCGAGGAATCGACTCCTCCGGAGAGGGCAAGGAGAACCTTCTTGTCTCCGATCTGCGCTCTTAAAGCTTCGATCTGCTCATCGATATAAGCCTTTGCCAATTCGGGAGTTGTTATCCTCACCATTGATTCCGGGCGAACATCTGCCATACTGCTATCCTCCTAATCAATTATTACGCGATATTTTAACATTAAACAAAGGGTGTTAGCAACGCATAAAGGTCGCTGTAGGCCCTGTCTTTATCAGCCTGATCACTGAATATATGGTCGCATCCCTCATAGGAGATGAACTTGCACGTCGAATAGCATCCCAGGGCGTCCGTTATGTAGGATTCCGGGACCGTAGTGTCCTCGCTTCCGTGTACGATAAGGACCGGTCCGTCGTATCCTTGTATCTCGCTATACACGTCCATATCGTATATGTCGTATGCATAGAAATAACCGAGGATCATGTCCTCCACGGGGAAGACGGGAAGGATGTTTATCTTCTCGGGGAAGTTCTCCCTTATGGCATCGGGGATATTATACGCGGGGGCCATGAGGAACATTCCCGCCACCTTGTCGGGGTTTTCCGCAGCGAAAAGGGAAGCCACCAGGCCGCCCTGGCTGTGTCCCAGAAGGAATATCCTGGAGGGATCCACGTAGTCCTTGCTCTCCACCATCCCGAAGACGTCCGTGAGGTCCTGAAGCTCCGTTATTACGGACATCGTGGCGGTGGATCCTTCACTCTCGCACTCGTTTCCGCCCCCTCTGAAATCGAAGATGCACACCGTGCATCCGTCGGCGGCAAGCCTATCCGCGTAGTCCCTGAAATTCTCACGGCATCCGGTGAGACCGTGGCACATGATGATGGTGGCTCCGTTTCTTTGACGGTCCACGGGAACGAACATCTCCACGACGATATTCTCCGACAGAAGACCCGAGGAGGTGACATCCGCCCTCTCCACCGTGTAATCCGCGGGGACCGGACGCCAGGCACAGAATACAAGGGTCATTAGGACCGCTGCCAGCAATGCACAGAATGTCTTCAAGCTCTTTCTCATATGAACCTCCGAAAGCCGTTGAACCTGACACGTTCGTCGAAGCTCTTTTTGCTCGGTGCGTGGAAATCGTCAAGCGCCTTTCCCACGGGGAGGATGCATACCACATCGTATTCGTCGGGAACGTTGAGAATGGCGGCGATCCTGTCACAGATACGGTCCTCGTCGGTTATGTGTCCCTCGTACCAGCAGCTCTGGTATCCGAGTTCCACTATGGCAAGGAGCATATTCTCGATGGCGGCGGAATAGTCCTGGATGGCAAAGCACCTGTCACGGTACGCGTTGATCCTTCTCGTGAGCACCACGATCATGGCAGGGGCCGTCCGGGCCACCGGGGGATCGAGTTCGTTCTTTATCGCCTGAAGTATTCCCGGGTCGTTTACTATAACCACGTCCGTCGTCTGTTTATTGCAGCCCGAGGGAGCCTCGATGCCGGCCCTTGCGATGATACGGAGATCCTCCTCGGGAACGGCCTCCTGACAGAAGGCACCCCGGTAGCTGTGACGGGTGGATATGACGTTAACGGCGCTTTTAAGGCTCATGCAGTATACCCGGCAGTCCTCGAGCACCTCGAATTCCTTAAATCCGATCTTCCTGAAGAACTCGCACACTCCGGACTCCCCGGTCTTTGCCCGGATGAAGGAATATCCCATGCGGGAGGCATAGTCCTTGGCGGCGGCAAACATCCTTCTTCCGACGCCCTTGCCGCGGCACTCCTTGACCACTCCCGTGGCCGCGAGTTCCATGGTATCCTTACCGGTCTCCTTAAGGCATATGAATCCCACGGGGCGATCCCCTTCAAAGGCCGCCCAGAAAGGCAGGACCGTGCTGTCCCTGATAAGTCCCTCCCGGGACTCATCCGCCTCGAACCATTCGGTCAGGGATTCTGTTATCCTCCGGCTTATATCTCTCTTCTCGTTCTTATCTTCGATGAATCTGATCATTTTTCCTTCTTTTTCCCCCGAATTCAGACACATGGGATCTTCTGTCTATTGTTGCCCTCTCAGGAAAATAATAGCATGTTGTCGATCAAATTATAAAGGGGTGAAAGAAATGATCAAAGAAGAATGGAAAAGATTGGTTCACAATCCTTTGATGATCGTGGTAGTAGCGGCTATAGTCCTTATTCCCTCGATCTATGCGGGATTCTTCCTGGCTTCCATGTGGGATCCCTACGGGGAACTGGATAAGCTTCCCGTGGCCGTCGTAAACCTTGATTCGGGCTCCGAATATGACGGATCCGAACTTCACATAGGAGACGACCTGGTGGAAAACCTTAAGGAGGATGCCTCCCTGGATTTCAGGTTCGTGGATCCCGAGGAAGCCGAGAAGGGCCTGCGGGACGGAAAGTACTACATGGTGGTAACGATCCCGGAGGATTTCTCCTACAGAGCGTCCACGGCAACGGATGCGGATCCCGAGAAGATGGAATTGCTCTACGAGACAAACCCGGCCACCAATTACATCGCCATGAAACTCTCGGAATCAGCAATGACGAAGATCGAGATGAGCCTTGAGCAGAAGGTATCACAGACCTATATCGAAGCGATCTTCGACAGATTCGGAACCATCTCCGACGGCATGTACGATGCGGCAGACGGTGCGGATGAACTGCTGGAGGGCGAAGGTCTTCTAACCGACGGAGCATCGGAATTAAACGACGGTGCCTCGGCACTTAATTCAGGAGCATCGGATCTCAAGGACGGAACCGACAGTCTCCTTAGCGGAGTCTCCGATCTGGGAGACGGTATTAACGGATATCTGAACGGAGCCTCCGAGATAAACGGCGGCATTCAGGATCTCGATTCCGCACTGGTCACCATCAATTCCGGCGCGGAAGATCTAAATAACGGCTCCGTGTCCCTGGCAGAGGGTACGTCGGAACTTGATTCTGCCGCCTCGGATCTCGCCTCAGGCGCCCAGAGTGTCTCGGCGGGAACGGAACAGCTTTCCTCGGGTGCGGAAGATCTTGCCTCCGGCGCTTCGGATCTGGCCTCCGGTGCCTCCTCCCTTTCCGGGGGACTTGAGACTCTTAACGGCAGCATCCCCGCCCTCACGGAGGGTATCGGGACATTAAATGCCGGCGCCGGGGATCTCAGGGACGGAATAGCCGCATATACCGCAGGCGTGGGTTCCGCCTACGAGGGATCTTCCTCCGTAACAAGCGGTCTTAACGACCTTTGCTCTGCATCGGGGGAACTGGCATCGGGAGCCGATGACCTCGGGAGCGTCATAGAACAGATAAACGGATATGCATCGACCATGGCAGCCACCGGGGACGAGAACTGGATACA
>DNAE01000086.1:0-1284 GCA_003543635.1 Clostridiales bacterium
TCCTTGAACGGAGGAGCCACCTTATTCTTTACGACCTTGACCTTAACGTGGTTACCGATCTTCTCCTGACCGTCCTTAAGGATCTCGGTCTTTCTTACATCGAGTCTGACGGATGAATAGAACTTAAGTGCACGGCCGCCCGTTGTGGTCTCGGGATTACCGAACATGATACCAACCTTCTCACGGAGCTGGTTAATGAAGATACAGACCGTACCGGACTTGGAGATGATACCCGTAAGCTTACGGAGGGCCTGGCTCATGAGCCTTGCCTGAAGTCCCACGTGGGAGTCACCCATCTCGCCTTCGATCTCAGCCTTGGGAACCAGGGCTGCAACGGAGTCGATAACGATTACGTCAATGCATCCGCTTCGAACGAGGGTCTCGGTGATCTCCAATGCCTGCTCACCCGTGTCGGGCTGGGAAAGGAGAAGGTTATCGACATCAACGCCGATCGCTCCCGCATATACGGCATCAAGGGCATGTTCCGCATCGATGAATGCACATGTTCCTCCCGCCTTCTGGGCCTCGGCGATACAGTGGAGTGCCACCGTTGTCTTACCTGAGGACTCGGGTCCGTAGATCTCGATGATCCTTCCCCTGGGAAGCCCGCCAACACCGAGGGCGATATCCAATGCTATGGAACCCGTGGATATGGTCTCGATCTCAACGACCTCCTGGTCGCCCATCCTCATTACGGATCCCTTACCGAACTGCTTCTCTATCTGAGCCATTGCGGCTTCGAGTGCTTTCTTTCTGTCATCACCCGACTGTATAGTCTTCTCACTACCCTTTGATTTACTCTTAGCCATTAAGATTTCCTCCAAAGATCATTGTGTTGAACATTTGTTCTATCGTTTTCGAAAACATTGTATCTATAAGATAAATCTTTGTCAATCGTTTGTGGACGACAATTGGATACAATTTTCGACAATTGGAAACAAAGTACGATTAATGGCCCATTCTGCCCTTGACCTTACCCTTGATCTTATCTATCCAGTACGTGGCTTCGGGCATCTTCATGATTATAGCCAGACCGAAGTAAAGAACGACTGCAACGGCGCACTTTTCGGCCAAGGTGATAAGCTGGGAGATCTTGCTTCCTGCACCGGGCATCGCCCTGTCGATTATGAGCACCACGAAGCACATGGCCATGGTGGCGGCGCAGGACTTGATAAGGAATGCAAGGAGCTTTCCGGGAGCTAACCTCTTATCTCTTCTGTAAAGGACCACAAGGATGGTCATCTGGATAAGGCTCGTCAAGGAATAAGCGAGGGTCAATGACAT
>DNAE01000086.1:1467-8009 GCA_003543635.1 Clostridiales bacterium
ATAAATACCACCGTATGGGTGATTATGGCTGCACAATAACCGCACAGGAAAAGCGCCGCACGTCTGACATCTGCGTCGGTATATGTGGGACGCCACTGGAAGATCGCCTTGATGATGTCACTGCTCATGATGAGCATGAATCCCGCCGAGGGGATCGTCAGGAAAAGAGCCGACTTCAAACGGGATGAAAGGAGCTCCGATGCCTTGTCGTACTCCTTCGCCGAATAGAGCGCCGCCAAAGACGGAAGCATTACGTTTCCGATGGCAACGGCAAAGATACCGTAGGGAAGCTGCCAGGTGGTGGAGGCATTACGGAGCGCATAGATATGTCCGCTGTCCGGGAAGGAATTGGCAAAGTAGTTAAGGATCACCATGTTTATCTGGACTATGGACGCGGAGAAAAGGATCGGAAGGGCCCGTCTTACAAGCTGTCTGAAATCCTTATCACCCGGCTTAAAGATAAACCTGAATTTCTTGAGTTTATCGAATCCTATGAAATACTGGAAGAGGAAATAGATGACCGCAGCACCCATGATACCGCAGGTGGTGTTGACCAGCATCTTCTCGGAATTACCGGCCAATAAAACGATAGCCAGAAGGACGAAGATGTTATAGATCGTGGGACCGAAGGCCGTTGAACCGAAGCGCTTGTAGGCATTGAGGATACCGATACAAAGTGCAGCCAGCATCATGAAGAATATCTGGGGGAAGAGCCACTTGGAGGCCATGGCCGCAAGGTGGACGGTCTCGGGATGCTTATCCCCCGCGGAATAGATGCGGTAGATGGGCTCGGCAAAGATAACGCCCAGTATACATACCACCAAAAGCAGCATGGAGAATACCGATATGAATATGTTAACGGCGCGGAAGCCCTTATCCTCCTCCCCTTTCGAGATGGCAGCAGACAAGGAAGGTGTTATGGCGGACTGTATGGAACCGCCGATCAGAAGGTTATAGACGAGATCCGGGATCGTGAAAGCCAGTGTAAAGCTGTCCCGGTATACCGGATCCGAGAACCTGATATTAACGAATATATCGCGAAGGAAACCGGAACACTTCGAGAATACCAGTCCTATCATCACGAGTATCGTGGCGACGGTCATGCCCGTCGTACGCTTATTTCCTGTCGTATTGTCCTTACTCATAATTCTCTTTCAGATAATCAAGCACCATATCGAAGGCAGTCTCAACGGCCCAGAGCCTCACACTGTCCCTGTTTCCCGGGAAGAACTGACTCACGGCAAAACTGCCGTCCTCTGAGGAAAAGCCCAGCCAGACCGTGCCTGTCTCGTTATCCTCGGAAATGATCTCGTTATCGTTATCGTAATTACCGGCGTAACCCGTGGCAGAAACTGCGATATCGGCCTTCATGAGCGATCTCGCTCCCTCGGCCATCTCCACTGCGCACTTCTCGGATACTTCGGTATATGCTTCAATGGTATCTTCGCTGACATTAAGGATGTTCTTTTTTATATCATTAGTATATGAGACCACAGATCCCACAAAGACATCAGAGGAACCGGGAACATCCACGAGCTTGGAGGATATCATACCGCCCGTGAGACTTTCGGCAAAGGTGATCTTGAGGCCGCAATCACGCAGTTCCTCGACCACGTCGCAGGCTTTGTAATAAAGCTTATCAAAGACCATCAGTTTCCTCCCTTGGACTTGATCTCAAGCCAATCGGTCTTATTGATGAGGACTTTTCTGGGCTTACTGCCCTCAAAGGGTCCTATATAGCGCTTCTTTTCCAGCTCATCTATGAGTCTTGCGGCTCTGGGATAACCGATACCGAGCCTTCTCTGAAGGATCGATACACTGGCATTACCCGCATCGATGACCACATCCACGGCCTGACTTATGAGCTCATCCTCATCGGAGCCGTCGCCACCTCCAGCCTGTCCTCCTGCACCGCCGCCACCGTTACCGGGGGTATTGACAGCATTCATGATGGACTCATCATAAAGGGGTCCGTACTTGCTCTTCAGGAATTCGACCACAGAGGATACTTCGTCGTCGGAAAGGAATGCGCCCTGGCCTCTTACGGGCTTGGGAGCGGAAAGGGGTGCAAAGAGCATATCGCCCTTACCGAGGAGCTTCTCGGCTCCCACGGAGTCCAGGATAGTCCTGGAATCCACACCGGAAGAAACTGCGAAGGCGATCCTGGAAGGAACATTGGCCTTAATGACACCCGTGATGACGTCAACGGACGGTCTCTGAGTCGCGATAAGAAGATGAAGTCCCGCTGCTCTTGCCATGGCGGCAAGTCTCGAGATATGGTCCTCGACTTCCTTTGCGGCGACCGTCATAAGGTCCGCAAGCTCATCGATAACGATGAGGACAAGGGGAAGTTTCTTCTGACCGGATCTTTCCAGGAAAGCGTTATATCCGGAAAGATCCCTGACTCCCGTCTCCGCAAAGAGCCTGTACCTCTTCTCCATCTCAACAACAGCCCACTTGAGGGCGTTTGCCGCCTTCTTGGGATCAGTAACAACTGGCATATAGAGATGAGGTATACCGTTATAGACGGAAAGTTCAACGACCTTGGGGTCGATCAATATCATCCTGACATCGTCGGGAGAGGATTTGCAGAGGATACTGGAAAGGATCGTATTGATACATACGGACTTACCGGAACCCGTGGAACCCGCAATAAGAAGGTGCGGCATCTTGGCAATGTTACACATGATGGGATTACCTGGGATATCTCTTCCCAGGGGCACTTCAAGGGGCGGTCCCTTCCTGAATACTTCAGTCTCCAGCAATCCCCTCAGATGAACGGCACTAGTCTTCTTATTGGGGATCTCGATACCGATGGCGCTCTTTCCCGGGATAGGGGCTTCTATCCTGACGGAAACGGCGGCCATGGCGAGGGCTATGTCGTCCTGAAGAGAAAGGATCCTGCTGACCTTAACTCCCTTATCAATGGTAAGTTCGAACCTGGTTATGGCAGGTCCGTGGGTTATGTTTACCACCTTGGTATTGATACCGAAGCTCTGGATGGCGCTCTCCAGTTCCCTTGCCTTATCGCGAAGTTCCTGGGAGCTCTCCTTGCTCTGGTTCTTGTCGTCCTTGGAAAGAAGGCTTACGGGGGCGGGTCTGTAAGGTCCCTTCCATGCCTTCTTCTCGGGACGGTTGGAATATGCACCCTCCGTATGGAGAACGGGTCTTTCGGCTGCACCCGTATCTATCTTCCTGCCGTCAAGGGAATCAAATCCGGTCTCGGTATCGTCCTTGGCATTAATGGTTATATCGGAATCCTCATTTTCCTGTTTCTCTATCCTCCTGGGCATATGCTCGGGGGAAGGAGCAACGGGTCTTCTGATCTCGGAAGCCTTTGCCATGGGATCCATATACCTGTCACTACCCATGTTATAGGGATCGTCGTCGTCGAGGATCTCAATGGGAAGATCATCCTCCACGACTCTTCTCGTTTCACGTACGGGAACCGTGGTGTTTTCCGGAGCATCCGGATAAAGAGTACCGGAAACATCAAAGAAATCCTTCTGGGCATCGGGCCTGGGTTCGAAGGAATACATCTTCTTGTTGTGCTTATTGACGAGGGGCGCCGTCTTAGGCAGCGGGTTGTAATTGAAATCGGCAATGGGAGCATCCTCGGCACCTTCGGTGGACACTGTCCTCGTACCGTAGTTGAGCTCTCCCCTGTGGATCGACGTATCCGCACCGAATTCACTGGAGGAAACATCTATGAAACCCGTTTTACTGTCCACGGGCATTCCCCTTCTTTTGAGAAGGTCCACATTGGGATCGGGCCTCCTGTCGAAAAGGGGCGTACCCGTTATATCCGTGGGAGTATTAACGAACTGGGAACCCCGGTCGTTCCTTATAACAGGCCTTCCGCTATGGGGATCCCGGTAATATGCAGGAGCGTGAGTCCGGGTTCTTCCCTGTTCGGGTCTTCTGGGCCTTACATTGTCGTAAGCTCTGGAAGTCGCCCTTGATATGGACCTGGCGGCCTTCTTTGCCGTGGTCTTAACGGAGATCCTGAATACCATGATGACCTGGGAGAACAAAACAACGATGAGGGCCATGATGGAAACCACCCTTCCCGTTATCGTATAAAGGGCAACGGCAATACCGCCGCCGAGAAGTCCTCCCGCCACGGACTTGGAAGAAGCCGCGGGATCCGTTATGAGGGAAGTATCGGGGCCTGACTTCCAAAGAAGGCTTATGGCGGTGGACGCTCTGGCTTTACCCGAAACCTCGTTGATGCACTGGGACTTGAAATAATCGAAATCCATACCGAACAGGGCCACGAGAGCCGCGATACAGATCACGAATATGATCACGGAGCGTACTCTTATGGGAGATACTCCCTCTCTTTTCTCAAGGAAGAAATCAATGGCAGCATAGAAAAGGAAAAGGGGGATCATGAAGGCGGCGGAACCAAGGAGTCCGAATCCGATGCTCCTCAGGAACCAGCCCACAAAACCCGTTACGGTCTCGGGAAGATAGTACATTAAAGTTATGGCAACGGCACAGAAAAACAGGACTATGCCGGTCACTTCCTTCTTGTTCTCAAATTCCTCCAAGCTCAAGTCTCCTTACTGCCTTAAGTATGCAAAGGGCCGTCTTCGCGTCTTCGATCAGTCCTTTGTCCACCATTTCCGTGAGGTCCCGAAGCGGGATCTTCTCACACTTCAGGAATTCACCTTCGTCGGGCTTCTCTCCTTTATAGGAAAGTCCCCTTGCCATGTAGAGACTGATGACTTCGGAATCGTATCCCGGAGATGCTATCATCCTGCCGAGATCTATTACCTTATCAGCGACAAATCCGGTTTCCTCCAGCAATTCCCTGATCGCACATTCCCTCGGGTCTTCGCCCTTCTCGAGCTTACCCGCCGGGGCTTCGAGCAATATGCGTTCAAAGGGGCTCCTGAACTGTCTGACCATGTAACAATTAAGATCACTGTCGACGGGCAGTATACATGCACCGCCGTTATGAAGCACGATCTCCCGACCTGCTTCCCTTCCGTCCGGAAGTCTCACCCTCTTAACTATTGTATCAAAAACACGGCCTTCAAATACCGTTTCAGATGACAATGTTGTTTCAATTAATCCTCTGTTATCCTCTGTCATAAGCCCTCTTCGGAAGAGTATCTGACGGACTGCGCCACGGCCAGTTCGTCACATCTGTTGTTAAATTCATTGTCCGCATGACCCTTGACTTTGATGAAGTTCACCCTATGGGTCGCGGTGAGCTTTAAGAGCTTCATCCAAAGGTCGGTATTTGCGACCTCGGCCTTGGCACTGTTCTTCCAGCCGTTCTTCTGCCAATTATCGATCCAGTGCTGATTAAAGGCATTGACCACGTAGGCGCTGTCGCTGTAAAGATCGACTTCACAGGGGCGATTTAATGCTTCTAATGCCATGATGACGGCCATGAGCTCCATCCTGTTATTTGTGGTGAGCTTCTCTCCTCCGGAGATCTCCTTCTTGTGGCCCGATGCCATTAGGATAGCTCCCCAACCCCCTGGGCCGGGATTACCGGAACATGCTCCGTCCGTATATATGGTTACTTTGGTAAGGGCACCGGCCATATTACTTTCCGCCTGCCATCTCCCGGGTCTTCTCGTCTGCTGCGATGACCGAGCTTATTACGGCATTGCGCAGACCGTTCTTTTCCAATGCCATGACGCCTGCGATGGTTGTTCCTCCGGGGGAACAGACCTGATCCTTGAGGACTGCGGGATGAAGACCCGTCTCAAGAACGAGCTTTCCGGAACCCATGACCGTTCCTGCGGCGATCTTAAGGGCGTCGTCACGCTTGATTCCCAGGGAAACAGCCGCATCCGCCATTGCTTCGATGAAGAGCATCACGTAAGCGGGACCTGTGCCCGACACGCATCCGATGGCATCCAGGGTCTTCTCGTCACACAAGATTACCTCTCCGCAGGTGGAAAACAGGGACTTTACGAAGGAGACCTCCTCATCGTTAAGACCCACGGGGCAAACGGCGCTTACGCCTGCCGCAACCTGGGCGGGGGTGTTAGGCATGATGCGGACCAGCTTATCGTTCCTCTTAAGGCAGGATGCGATCCTGGAAGTCTTAACGGCAGCTGCTATGGATAAGACGATGGTATCACCGGGGATATCATCCGCAAGGGCCGAAAGAGCAGCATCGAAGTGCTGGGGCTTAACCGCCATAAGGATATAATCGGAATCCTTTACACATTCGTTTATGTTATCGGCGACGATGGCACCGGTCTCCTTAGAAAGAGCAAGGGATGCTTCCTTATTGAGATCGTAGACAAAGATCTCTTCGCCCTTCAGTACCTTTCCGTTGATGAACCCTTTTACCAGGGCTCTACCCATATTTCCTGTTCCGATGACGGTTAGCTTCATAGTTATTACTTCCTTTATTAATAATATCTGAGATGATAACATTCTACTTGACAGGTTGCAAACAGTTGGGATAAACTTACATAGCTGTCAAAGGGGAGTGGCTCAACGGTAGAGCATCGGTCTCCAAAACCGCCGGTTGCGTGTTCGAATCATGTCTCCCCTGCCAGACACAAAAG
>DNAE01000015.1:0-821 GCA_003543635.1 Clostridiales bacterium
CCCTGCTCCTATGCCGACGGATACCAGATGGTGGTGCTGAACCCGGGAAGCAGTTCCTATAAGAACTATGCGACCACAAGGGGCACCATGTTGCCGGTTTATCTCGAGGATCCGGGTGTGCCTTACTATTTCAAGGTCAGGGGATATGTAATACGTAACGGTACGACCTTCGGAGCCTATACGAAGCCCATTAAGCTCTTCCTTCCCGAGCAGACATCGAACCTGCGTATCACGGGGAGCACGTCAAATTCCATCTCCCTGGAATGGGACGAGGATCCCGAGGACGGAGTCCTCTACGAAGTGTGGAGGAGGACCGAGGGATTCGACGACTACGTCCTTCTCGGAAGATATGCGGATCCTTCCAAGGTAAGCACCTGCCTTACGGCCGGAACAACATACTACTACAAGGTGAGATCCTACTACTATTTCTACGACGGAAACGATAATATCCACAGGATCTACGGTGACTATACACCGATATTAACGGGGGTACCTCAATGAAAAAGCTTTTATCGGTTATGGCGGGAGCAGTCGTACTGTTCTCGTTTTCCGCGGGAGTATCGGCGGACCGGATAGCATGGGTCGCAAACCCTTATACCTTCCGCCTGGCCGATGTAACAAAGGACAGCTTTGCGGAAAGCATCGGTGAAATGACGGGTCAGACCCTCACCGAAGCAGACTTCACGCGTAATATCAGCGTTACCGATGCGATCCGCCATTGTGTGGTGAGCGATAACGGCGTCACTTATATCTTCATTGAATTTCCTGACGACGCCTCCGCCGACAACTACTGGACCTTTGAGCAGAGCCTTACGAACGGC
>DNAE01000015.1:931-1933 GCA_003543635.1 Clostridiales bacterium
GATTATTCCTACGGAGCCATGTACAGGTCCGGTAACTGCATCGTATCCGCCTGGTCCTCCGGCGACGATGCCGCCAGCCGCGCCCGCGTCGACGATTTCCTCATGGGAATGGGGCTGCCGGAGCCGGGCTTCCTGTAAGGATCCCACACTAATATATTCTGTGATATAATACCTCGAAAAGTTTTTTGGAGGTCAGCGGTATGAGCGACAATTTGCCTGAAAAGTATAAGCCGATATCCATGTGGGGTTACTTCGGATATGAGATCCTCTTTTCGATACCCTTGGTGGGATTTATCATCCTTCTCGTGTTCGCATTCGGAGGAACCGGAAACGTTAATGTCCGTAACTTTGCCAGATCTTATTTCTGTCAGTTCATCCTCGTACTGGTGATCACCCTGGTCCTTATTGCCATCTTCATGGCAACGGGTGCCTGGGGAATGGTATCGGAATACATCGGGTGATCTATGGCAACTATAAATACCGAATATACCAATAAGTGTCCTAACTGCGACGGAGTCATGACCCATGACGAAGCCAGGGAGGTCTTGGAATGCCCCTATTGCGGTTACATCGTGAAGGTGGCGGAGTCCGATGACGTCAAGCAGGCCAGGATCAAGGCAGCGGCCGATGTGGAGCGCCAGAAGATCCAAAGCGACTACGACCTTAAGAGAGACAAGATCCAGAGCGGCGTCGATTCCCTGAGGGAGGGCGCAAGGATCGTAAACGAAGGCGCGGAGATCGTCCGTACGGTGGACAAGGTCACCGATACCGCGCGATCCATAGTTAAGCTCTTCGTTGTGATGGCCATCATCGGAGTCATTTGCCTTTTCCTTATTATCGGCTGCATAGCCATGAAAGCGTTAGGATGATCTATGATCTGTAATGATATCTTGGAGGCGATAGGTAATACGCCTCTCATCCGTTTAAACAGGATGCCCGGGGAGGACAGCGCCGAGGTGCTCGTCAAGTTCGAGGCACTTAACGTCGGCGGTTCCATCAAGA
>DNAE01000015.1:2045-3242 GCA_003543635.1 Clostridiales bacterium
CCCACCAGCGGCAACCAGGGCATCGGACTTGCTCTCGTGGGCGCCGTCAGGGGCTACCGCACCATAATTATCATGCCCGATTCCGTCAGCGAAGAAAGACGTAAGCTGGTCAGACACTACGGAGCCGAGGTACGCCTTATTCACGACGCGGGAGATATCGGTGCCTGCATCGAAGAGTGCCTCAATGCGGCCCTTAAGATGCGCGAAAAGAACGATAAGGTCTTTATCCCCCAGCAGTTCGAGAATGAGAACAACACCCTTGCACATAAGAAGGGAACTGCCCTTGAGATCCTTTCCCAGGCGGGAAAGAAGATCGACGGATTCTGCTCCGGTATCGGAACCGGCGGAACACTTACGGGGATCGGTGAGGTCCTTAAGGAGGATAATCCCGACATCACCATCTGGGCAGTGGAGCCCGAGAACGCCGCCATTTTGGCGGGAGGTACCATCGGTACCCACATGCAGATGGGAATAGGCGACGGCATAATCCCCGGCATATTGAACAGGGAGATCTACGACGATATCTACGTGGTCACCGATGAGGAGGCCATCGAGACGGCAAAGAGGCTCGCCAGGGAAGAGGGCCTCATGTGCGGAATATCAAGCGGCACGAATGTGGCTGCCGCATTAAAACTCGCGGAGAAGCTGGGTCCCGGAAAGACGGTGGTAACCGTTCTTCCCGACACGGCGGAGAGATATTTCTCCACTTCGCTTTTCGGAGAGTGACATATGGCAAGGATGCGCGCCAAGAGACATATACCCGAGAGGATGGCTTTGTGCAGCGAGCGCTGGTTCGAGGCACCGGTCCTCAATAAAGGGCGTTGGAGGGAGGCCTGCGGGTTCCCTTCAGATTGTAAGATCTTCCTGGAGATAGGATGCGGTAAGGGCAAGTTCTGCACCGAGACTGCGGCGAAGAACCCGGATGTCCTTTATATCGCTCTGGAGCGTGACTCCTCCGTTATCCTGGCGGCCATCGAGAAGGCCCATGCCCTGGAGATACCGAATCTGTTCTTCCTCAATGCGGATGCGCAACTTCTGGAGAATTACTTTGATGCCGATGAGATCGACCGTATCTATATCAATTTCTGCGACCCCTGGTCCAGGCGTAACAAGCCCAAGAGGCGTCTGACCTACAGGGTGTTCCTCGAGCAGTATAAGAAGCTCATGAAGACGGGCGGCCAGATCCATTTCAAGACC
>DNAE01000134.1 GCA_003543635.1 Clostridiales bacterium
TACGGAGAGTCGGAAAAGCTCTTTACACGTTATTTCTCCGAGTATCTTGAAGAAGCATTCGGGAACGGCCTGGAACAATGTCCCGACATATAATCGATTCATATCTGAAATGCCTGTGGAATTTAAGGCAAATTAAAGGAATTGTATAAAAATACTTTGATTGTCAAAATATGTGTAGTATTATTCGCTTATAAACCTTTGATCAACTTGGAGGCGGGTATGGACAGTAAGAGTAAAAAAGTGAGTATCCCGGGAATTATCGGGACAGTATTCTTTTTTGTATGTTATCTTCCCTTTTGTTATCTGATCTATTCTGCCGTAGAAGGTCAGTCCGGATTCTTCGGGGGAGTTCATATCGAGGGATTCGAGTCAGTATGGTCAACATTCATATGGTTTTCGGTCATTCCCGTTTTCCCGGTCTGCATTATCTACCAGTTGATATTCGGTATCGTATACATAAGGAAGCATAAGATCCTTAAGACAGTAACCATTGTCCTTGTATCGGCCATCGCCGTGGGGATCCTTATACCTTGTCTCGCTTATGAATTGAAGAAGCATAAAATGGTTATAGAGGCCCGGGAAGGCATTGAAAGCTATCTCGCTGATGAATACGGTGAGGGGATCGGCTCTGATCTTATGATCAAGGTCGAGGATATGGAAGAAGGGAGTTATAAAGTTTACGGAGCGGGCGTGCTTCCGGAAACAAGCGGATTCGAGGTCTATACCGGGGACGGATATGGCGATAATCTGCTCTCGACCTTTAATGTGGTCCATCCGGAATACCATGAAGATTTCCAGGCATATGTAAACGGACTTTATGAACTGCCTTCCAATATGGAATTGAAAGTAAACTGCGATTCTATCTATTTTGATGATTACACTGACGGAGATGATATAAGTACGCTTTTTGAAAGGACCGATTACAAGATCACGGGGATTGTTGTTAACGAGAGTTCTCTTGATGACGAGCGTGTGGTGGAGATCGTAAACGGTATATGGGAAGAACAGATGCCTCTGATCGAGGAAAACTGCAATCCGGACTACTTGACAGTTTACATAGTGGAAAACGGAAAGTATTCGTTTAACGTGAACATATTCCCGAACACCTCCGAGGCCTCTGTCGGGATCTATTCTGATTACGACGGGAAAACCTCGCTCAACGGTGAGACGATCGAACTCGGTTGATACTGACCACCCGGATAATGGTTAGCGAAGACTAACCTATTGTAGTATAATCGTCTGTGTAGAAACGGGGTATTACACAGATGAAAATACGTCAGCAAAAGGACATAAGGCGCTTTCTTGAACGGGAGTTTCCCTCTGATAAGGCAGAAAAGATCTACGGAAAGCAGGATGGTCTGCTTATGGAGATGATCGGTTCCGTTAAGGGCGAGGATAAGAGCAGGTATAAAACATTAAGTCAGACCATACTTCCCAGGATCGCTCTGTATAAGGTCCTCGGGGAATATACCTCCGGGGAAGAGAAGATAAGGATCATGCGTCATTACATGATCGATATAGTGGCTTCCAAAAAGCATGCTTCTACGGCGAGAATGGAGATAGTTCCCGGATTCTTTTATATCTACAGGGCAGCATTTCTTGAGATAATGAGAACTACGACTTTGCAGCAAAGCACCCGGGCAAAGGGCAAAGGCTGCTACGATATAACCATCACAAAATGTCTGTGGCACGATGCATGTGTCAGGTTTGATTGCCCGGAGCTGTGCGCGCTTTTCTGTGACGTTGACGATGTCACATACGGCGGACTCCGCAAGATCGGTTTTTCCAGAACTAAGACCCTGGGGTACGGCGGCGATTGCTGTGACTTTCATTTCTATTCGAAATAGCTTTGTCGATTATGGGCGGATTAACCTTTACTTAACATTTTATTTGATAAATCAAAAACCGATATTGACGTTCATTTTAATCCCCGAGGATATTATGGGAGCATAACATCAAAGGAGACAGGAAAATGAACAGTACGGGAGGCTACTTTAAGGAATCAGAACTCAACACCACAGGTTGCGACATCTGGGCGCTTACCAAAAGGAAACTCGGCAAGGACAGTTTCCACGCAAAGATAGACTTCCCCGTAAACTACGCATCCCTGGAAAAGGCGTTGGATGAAAAAGCTAAGGTCTACTACTATTCCGCGAATAAAAAGATCCAGGCGATATATGTTATCCGCCATAATGAGTCATCCGTCGTTTGCAATGAGATCTACCGTTCTTCCGGTATCTCCGATAGAATGCGTGAAACCATGGACCGCCAGATCTCATTTCTGGTTGCAAAGAGCACCCTCAACAACGGAAAGAAAGCTGTCTTCGATGGTTCCGTTCTTCCTCTCCTCATATCGAAAAATCATATATCCTGGGGAATAGTCATCGCTCTTTCGATCGGCATCGGTGCCTGCTGGTGGATCTGCTCAGGAAGCCCCGCACTCGCTATCCTCGGATTCTCCATAGGTTTTGCGTGCGGTAACACGACTTTGTACAAGTTCATAGAGCCTGCTGCCGAAGATCCCGATCACCATGTCGGGGAGCAATTCGAATATGAGGAAGGCGACTCCTCCCACGGCGATGGGGGTGACGGCGCCGAAGGGTACTCCAGTTGAGGCCAAGGTCTTTTTCTTTCACTTTCATAACTCCGTTCCTTAAGTCAAAAAGAGCAACAAAAAAGCGCAGGCCCGTAACCGAACTTACGCTTTCATGCTGCTCATTACTTTGGGAAGTATACCATTTTTCGTGCGAAAAGATAAGCACTTTTTAAGGTGGTGTCCTGTGTTAAAATAATAGGTATCTGCGGAGGGTGAAGATGGATCTCATAAAGGTTTTTATTTGCGAAGATGAAAGTATAGTCCGTGAGGGACTTCGGGATATGATCCCTTGGGAGAAATACGGCTATGAATTCGTGGGGGATGCCCCCGACGGAGAGATGGCCCTTCCCATGATAAGAAAGCTTAAGCCTGATGTGCTCATAACCGACATAACCATGCCCTTCATGGACGGTCTGTCCCTGAGCAAGACCGTGACCTCCGAGCTCCCCGACATAAAGATAATCGTCATAAGCGGATACAGCGATTTTGAATACGCCAGAAAGGCCATCGAGCTGGGCGTGGAGCAGTATCTTTTGAAGCCCGTCACCAAGGCCGACATGATAAAGGCCCTGGAGGGCACGAGGAAGAAGATCTCCGAGGAGAACGAGCAGAAGGATTACCTTAAGCAGTACGAGCAGGAGTTCAAGAAGTTCGAGAGATTCTCCCACAGGGCATTCTTCGAGAAGCTGGTGGAGGGATCCCTCTCGGTGCAGGAGATCTACGAGGAGGCGAATAAGCTCCATCTGGATCTTTCCGCGGAGGGATTCAATATCGTGATCTTCTCGGTGCGTGACCCGGAGCAGTCCACCTATACCGACGATGCGGGCGCCGTAACGGAGAAGCTCCTCAACAGCTTCCTCCAGTACCCGGACTGCATAATATTCAGATGTAATCTCCTGTCCTACGCCATCCTCATAAAGGGGGATAATGAGAGCCTCGGAAGGCTGGTGGAGAAGTGCGTCAGCATGATCCGTAACGCCTGTGAAGAGGCGGGTACGAGACTTGACTGGCACGTTGCCACGGGAACGCCCACCAACAGGCTCAGCGGCCTTTCGGCCTGCTACCGCGATGCCAACAGAGCCTTCGCCTACAGACATATCTTCCCGGGTAAGCACATCCTCACGTCGGAGCTCCTCAAGGCGGAGCCCTACGTCTCCGACGAACACGAGATGCACAAGGTCGATGCCGCGAAGTTCGACCCCATGATAATCAGGTATTTCGTCCAGACGGGTACCTTAAGCGAGGTGGGGACCTTCGCCGACGAATATATAACGAGCCTCGAGGGAGGGATAAAGTCCATCCTGTTCCGCTACTATCTCCTGGTAAGTATCAGGGTGAACGTGGAACTTGCCCTCAAGGAGGCAAACGTCAGTGCGGAGGATATCTCCACGCTCCCCGCCTTCGACATGAATGCCGACGAGGGGGAGGTGCGGGATTTCCTTAACGATATCCTGACCTCCGCCATAACCATGAGGGAGAGGGAGTCCCAGAAGAGGGGCAACGACATGATCGATTCCGCCATCAGATATGTGGACCTTCACTATTCTGATCCCGACATCTCCCTGGACAGCGTTGCGGAGGCCATCAATATCAGTTCCAACTATCTGAGTGCCCTCTTCAGCAACAAGGTGGGCCAGTCCTTCGTGGAATATATAACGAAGAAGAGGATGGCCAAGGCCAAGCTCCTCCTCCGTACCACGGGAAAGCGTTCCGGAGAGATCGCCTATGAGATCGGATATAAGGACCCCAGGTATTTCTCCTTCGTATTCAAGCGCCATCAGGGCTGTACCCCCAGCCAGTACCGTAACGGGGAAAACGGAGAATGACTTCCCTTAAGGAACGTTTTAACAAGAATACGGTACAGGGTAAGATGTACCGTCTTATCCTGCAGATGTTTATTCCCATCGTGGGGATATTGATAGCCATCTTTGCCATGATCCTGACCCGTAACATCATGTACGCCTCCGTGTCGGGAAATATCGTGAAGGCTTCGGGATTCAACCAGGACTTCAAGAACGAGATAGATCTTCAAATGTACCTTTACGTCAGCGGTTCCTCCGACGAGATCCCCTGGGAGGACGTTGAGGCGGCAAAAAACCTGGCGGAGGAGCTCCTCAAGAACACCACGGATCCCGACAGCAGGAAGGCCATGAACAACGTCCTCACCCTGTGCGATAACCTGAGCACGTATATGCACCGTATCGAGCAGACCAGGCTCTACGATGAGAGGATGAAGCAGCTGGAGACGAACATATACGGAATAACGGGACTTATCGAGGATTACATCCACTCCTACCTCTATCATGAGGCCGGTGAGATGGCGAGGATCCAGACCCAGCTGGACAGGTGGCTGGCCATAGAGATGGCCTTCATCGTTATCATCATGGTCATAATCATCCCCGTGGTAATGCGCCGTGCCGTAATGCTCAGCCGCAGCATCACGGATCCCATCGTCGCCATGAGCGACAGAGTCGAGCAGATCGGCGGCGGCGACCTGTCCGCCCAGACTCCGGTCAAAACGGATGACTCCAACCTTTCCATGCTGAGTTCCGGTATCGAGGACATGGCGGAAAGGCTCAACAGACAGATAGAGCTCAACAGGCAGGAGCAGATAAAGCTCCGCGACATCGAGCTCTCCCTTATCCAGGCGCAGATCAATCCCCACTTCCTCTATAACACCCTGGATGCCATCGTATGGCTCATCGAGATCGGCAAGAACGACCAGGCGGAACAGATGGTTACGAGCCTTTCGTCCTACTTCAGATCCTTCCTCTCCGACGGCCGGGATATCGTCACCATAGGGGAGGAGAAGGAGCACATCAAGAGCTACCTGGAGATACAGCAGGTGCGCTACCGGGATATCATGGAATTCGAGATCGATATCGCTCCGGAGATAGAGAAGAACAAGATCCCCAAGATGACGCTTCAGCCCCTGGTGGAAAATGCCATCTACCACGGTCTCAAGCCCAAGCGCGGCAAGGGAATGATAGTCGTCACAGGCTCCTGCGACGATAAGGACATAATACTTCAGGTCTCGGATACCGGTGCCGGAATGACGGCGGAAGAGCTATCCGCCCTCAAGGAGCGTGTACGGGGAGAGGACCCCGGAAGCTTCGGACTCACCTCGGCATATAAGAGGCTGATGCTCCTTTACGGGGAGGACTGTTCCTTCGACATAGTAAGTGATCCCGACAGGGGAACGACCATAAAGATAACGATACCACGGAGGGCGGAGATAGACGATGAAACGATTCTTTAGTCTGATGGCTGTCATGATGTGTATCCTCCTTGCGGCAAGCTGCAGGCCCGCAACGAAGGAAGAGGATAAGGAGCTTTTCGTGGTGGGATTCTCCCAGAGCGGTTCCGAGTCGGACTGGCGTCTTGCCAACACCAGTTCCATGGTGGATACCTTCACGGAGGAGAACGGTTACGAGCTCATGATGGAGAATGCCATGCAGCAGCAGGAGAACCAGTTCGCCGCGGTAAGGAGCTTTATCCTTGAGGACGTGGATCTTATCGTTATCGCCCCCGCCACGGAGGAGGGATGGGAGACTGTCCTCACGGAGGTCCGGGACGCCGGGATCCCGGTCATAATAATGGACCGTTCCGTCAATGTCTGGGACAGGAGTCTCTACCTTACAAACGTGGGATCGGATTTCCTGGGTCAGGGCTACCGGGCCATGGACTGGCTGGAGGAGCAGACGGAGGGCGAGGAGCTTAAGATCCTTCACCTCCAGGGCACCTACGGGACCACGGCCCAGATACTTCGAAGCAGGGCTCTCGAGAGTGCCGTATCCACAAGGGACGAATGGGAGATCGTATCCCAGCTGGAGGGGGATTTCACCGAGGCGAAGGGATATGAGGTAATGACGGAATACCTGAAACAGAATACGGATTTCAACGTCCTTTATTCCGAGAACGATAACATGACCTTCGGAGCCATGCGGGCCATGGATGAGGCCGGCATAACCTACGGAGAAGGGGGACAAGTGAGGATAATAACCTTCGACGCCACGAAGGCGGCGCTGCAGCTCTGCATGGAAGGTAAGATAGATCTTTGTGTGGAATGTAATCCCATGCAAGGCCCCTTGGTTGAGGAGCTTATCGAAGCGTACCGCGCAGGTGAGGATGTGGATGACCAGGTCTATATCGACGAGTCGATCTTCGCGAAGGGGGATCTCACCCAGGATTTCATAGATTCAAGGGAATACTGATCAGGTCCACCTGACGGCCCTTTGGGGCCTTCCCGTCACCGCATCTGTTATGGCTCCCACCACGTCGTTGTTGTTGCGGCGCACCACCAGCATGTTCCGGTCTTCTCCGAAGGCGAAACGTCCGTTGCCGAAGGCCGCCACCTTGATATCCCGGGGAAGTATGGCCAGGAGGTCGTGGGCTATGAGATCGTCGTCGCAGATGACCGTGTCGCAGTGCCCCGTTATTCTCTTTGCAAAGGCTTTAAGCAGGGAGGTGTCCCTCTCCGTATATGTAAGGAATGATCTTTCATTAAAAGTAAGTCCCGAATCGGTGATGCTGTTCATCACGTCGGAGTAAAGGGAAAGGCCGAGGGTGCTGTCCCCCCGGAAAAGTCCTCCCATATTCGATCCCCCGCGGTCCTTTGATCTGCGTACCAGAAGGGAAGCTCCCGGAGCATTATCCCCGGCTGCGACCACGTGGGGGATCTCAGGCCTGTAGGGAGCGAAAAGAGACACTATCCTTACCCCCGTTTTTTCCAGCTCGCATACCTTCTGTGCGGCGGGGGAGGGGATAAGATCGGAACAGGGTTCGATGAGAACTGCGGCAGGGGAGATCTTAAATGCCTCCTCGATGGCCGCGATCTTTCCTTCGAGGGTACCTCCGGTACTTTTCACCGTGAGCTTAAACCCCGAGGCTCTAAGACTCTCTTTAAGGAGCGGGATGAGATCCCTGCAGCATCTCCTGTCCTCGTCCTCGGTGATGAACAGGACCTTGTCGGGAACCTGACGGGAAGCGTCGGAGATGTAGGTGCCAGATCCCCTGCGCTTTACGATGAGATCTTTTCTGCGAAGGGCTTCCAAAGCCTTGCGGACCGTTTGACGGGAACAGGAGAATCTCACGCACAGATCCGCCTCGGAGGGAAGTTTATTCTCTCCTTTTGATCTGATCCTTATAAGCTCCGAACAAAGCTCGTCGGCGATCCTTTCATACTTGGCTTTCATAAGTCGATTATATATTGAAACAGCTTCCCCACGGGTGCGATTTCTTATCATATTCGGGGGTTTATTCCCCTTGCCGCAAGTCGGTTTTTTTACCCGTTTTTCCATGGTGAGAGTAAGTTTTCCGAGTAGGTTTTAAATCCTTCGTCAAAATGCGAACGGATCTTACGGGAGGCGCGGCGGCCTGTTCGTAAGAAAACCAACAAACCGTCATAAGATTTCTGAGTTTTCTGCGGGAAAACCGCCCTTTCCGGGGAAAGTTGTCTTCTTTTTTCCGCACCTTCAGGAGGGTTGTATTTAGGCATTTTGACCACGCAAAAAAGGTGTACGAGGAATCATTGAACTCGATTCTCGAAAAGTGTTTACTCGACTCAAGACACAGGAGGGCCTGTGTATGAAAACCAATTATCCTAAGTAAGGAAGAAAGAGGCGAACAAATGAAGAGATTAGTAAAGATCTTAGTTTCGACAGTTCTCGTATTATCCCTCGGTCTTGTTGCATGCTCCTGCGCTGGCGGAGACGCAAAGGACGACAACGGATTGATCAGGGTCGGTATCATCAACAACGATCCCAACGAGTCCGGTTATCGTACTGCCAATGACAGAGATATGAAGAACACGTTCACTGAAGAGAACGGATACGATGCATCCTTCTACTATTCCCTTAAGAATGACGAGCAGATCGCAGCCGCTCAGCAGTTCATCCAGGATGAGGTGGATTATCTCCTTATCTCCGCTGCAGGTACATCCGGTTGGGATTCCGTTCTTAAGGATGCACAGGATGCCGGTATCAAGGTTATCCTCTTCGACAGAACGATCGATGCAGACGAGAGCCTTTACGAGGCTTCCATCGTTTCCGACATGGCTCAGGAAGGTCAGCAGACTGTAGATTGGCTTGCTTCCCAGAACCTCGATGAGTACAACATCATCCACATCCAGGGTGTTATGGGTTCCGCCGCTCAGATCGGCCGTACCGCCGCTCTTGACGAGATGGTAGCAGCAAACGACAACTGGAACCTCGTTACACAGCAGACAGCTGAGTGGAACGCAGAAACAGCACAGCAGATCGTTCAGGCAGTCATCGACTCCGGTGAGTCCTTCAACGTTATCTATGCAGAGAA